>JALZUX010000496.1 GCA_023301405.1 Granulosicoccaceae bacterium
AGGTCTTTTTCTATGCGCAGTCGCTCGGCTTGAAATTCTTCATTGGGTAAATCACCGTCGCTGAGCCGTTTTTCAAGCTCAGTCAGTTGAGCCTTGGCGATCGATACGTTTAATGCACGTCTATCGACACCGTCTGCTGGCCGCTGCTGACGCGCCAGCGAAGGTAACACCAACATCAAAACAACAATCACCAGTACAGCTGCTAACAAGAAAAAAAGTGGCACTATAGCTCCGTTTCAATTGCCCGGATATCAGGGCGTTTGGTCTTTATTGGTATCGGCAGCCAGCAATTCACGTGCTTGCGCCAAAGAGGCTTCATCGGGCTCGAATACAGGTGCTGCTGGTTTACGCGAAAGACGCCAAACCATCAACAAACCGAATAAAAAAAACAGCAGAGGGCCAAGCCAAAGAGCAATGGTTTTTACACTCCACAGGGGTCGATACAAAACAAATTCACCGTAGCGTTCCACCATGAAATCAATGACTTGATCTTTACTGTCTCCGCGATCCAACATTTCATGGACCTCTCGCCGAAGATCCTTTGCCAGTGGTGCATTGGAATCAGCAATATTTTGGTTTTGACACACCAAACAGCGTAACTCAGAGGCCAGCTCTTTGAATACTTTAGCAAGCTCAGGATCGCTAGGACCATCCTCTGAGAAGACATTTTCCTGACTGATGGCAGCCGATGACAGTAAAACCAACACTGTGGCAACCACGATCCGCAGAAAAGATGTGGCGTAGATTTGTTTTCTCAACTGCTTTCAGCCTCTAACTCGGCAACCATCGGCAAAATGGTTCTGGTCAAGTCATCGGGGCTTACCGGTCCAATGTGCTTGTGTCTCACGATGCCTTTTTGATCAATGACGAAAGTTTCCGGCGCTCCGTAGAAACCCCAATCAATCCCAATACGGCCTTCTTTATCTACCGCTGTGGTGGTGTAGGGGTTGCCCAGATCTGTCAACCATTGACTGGCACTGGCGTCTTCATCTTTGTAGTTTAAGCCCACGATATCTATCCGGCCACTGCGAGCTAACTGAACTAACAACGGGTGCTCAATACGACAGGCCGCACACCAGGTTGCCCAGATATTGAACAACCAGACTTTGCCTTTCATCTGAGCCGGTGTGAAGTTCACCGACGGATCTGCAAGTGTTGGTAAGCTAAATTCCGGTGCAGGTTTGCCAACCAGCGGTGAAGGAATGTGTCGGGGGTCACGGCTAAGGCCTACATACAGAAACCCTGCAATGACCACAAACACCACCAACGGCACAGCAAACCTCATGTGATTGCACCCGCTGCTTGAGGATCACCACTTTTCACTGCATTGACAGTCTGAGCTTGATCAGCTGCAGTATCGGCAACCTTCAGCTTTCGATAACGACGGTCACACACTGCAAGCAATCCCCCAAAGCCCATTAATAAAGCACCTAGCCAAATCCAACGCACAAAAGGTTTATAGTAAATTCGCATACTCCACGCGCCGCTGTCTTGCAGAGACTCGCCAAGTGCAAAGAAAAGATCGCGAGTGAAACCGGCATCAATCGCCGCCTCTGTCATGATTCCCATTTGGCTATCGTAATCGCGCTTTTGCGCGGCAAGTGTGGTTACTTCAATACCATCACGGGACACTCGAATCACGCCCTCGTCGGCAAAAAAGTTGGGGCCCTGTACTTCCTGAACACCATCAAACGCAAACGTATAGCCTGACATTTCATACGTTTGCCCGGGGGACAATCGCAGGTCTTTTTCAACGCTGTAAAGCGACGTTAAGCTAACACCAACACTGAATACGGCAATACCAAAGTGTGCCATCGTCATTCCCCAGAACCCGGCGGGGATTGAAAACAACGCAGCCATTTTATTGTGGCGTTTCCTGACGCGTTCCCACACACCTTGCAAGGTGGTGAGCGCAACCCAGATTGCTAAAGCGATGCCGATAGCAGCCAGAATTTTAAACTCCCCCATCGCAAACGGTAACAGGAATCCACCAAGCACACTCAGCACAGCGGCCCACCTTACGCGCATTAGAATGTCTTTGAGACTGTCTCGCTTCCAACGCGACAAGGCCCCGACACCAACCACTAAAGTAACAGCGCCAAACAAAGGCAGGAAGATCGCATTGAAGTAAGGTGCGCCAACTGAAATTTTAGCAATACCTAATGAGTCCAGCACCAATGGATATAACGTGCCTAGCAGCACACTGGCACAAATCACCACCATCACTACATTATTGAATAACAGCCCGGTTTCACGAGATTGAGTATTGAATGCCGTATTGCTGCGCAACTTTGGCGCGCGCCAGGCATACAACACCAAAGACACACCAACAACCACCCCAAGGAACACTAAAATAAAGAAGCCACGCTCAGGATCATTGGCAAAGGCATGCACTGAAGTAAGTACCCCAGAGCGCACCAGAAAAGTACCCAACAAGCTTAACGAAAATGCTGTTACCGCTAGCAACACTGTCCATGCCTTAAAAGCACCGCGTTTTTCGGTTGCCGCCAACGAGTGAATAAGGGCTGTACCAACAAGCCACGGCATAAAAGACGCGTTTTCAACGGGGTCCCAAAACCACCAACCGCCCCAACCAAGCTCGTAGTAAGCCCACCAACTGCCAAGGCCAATTCCAATCGTCAGGAACATCCATGCAATATTGGTCCATGGTCGCATCCAGCGCGCCCACGCCATATCAAGCCGACCTCCAATGAGTGCAGCAATGGCGAATGCAAATGCTACTGAAAATCCCACATAGCCCATGTACAACATGGGTGGGTGGATAATGAGGCCAAAATCCTGCAGCAACGGGTTGAGTGATTGACCGTCTAACGGCGCCGGTAACAAGCGATCAAACGGGTTGGATGTCAGTAATACAAACAGTAAAAAACCCACGCTGACCATCCCCAATACGGATAAAACCCTAGCGATCATTTGCAATGGCATGCCGCGACTGAACACGCTGACAGCGGCACCCCACAAAGATAAAATTAACATCCAAAGCAGCAGCGAACCTTCATGCCCTCCCCAGACGCCAGAAATTCGATACATCAAAGGCAAAGACAAATTTGATGTGCTAGCTACATATTTAACCGAAAAATCATGCACCAGAAATGCATGAGTCAACACCACATAAGAAATGCCCACCATCAGCGCCTGTACGCGTGCGGCAGGCCTTGCCATTGCCATCCACGACTGGTTACCCGTAAAGCTGCCCACCATCGGCACAATCGATAGCACGACGGCAACACAAAACGCCAGTATCAGTGCGAGTTGACCAAGTTCAGGAATCATTGCATCAGTACCGCATCAGTGCCATACAGCTTGGCTTTTTCTGTTTTCTCAAGTGCGTCGGCAACCTCTGGAGGCATATAGTTTTCATCGTGTTTAGCCAACACTTTAGA
>JALZUX010000497.1 GCA_023301405.1 Granulosicoccaceae bacterium
GAATTGAGCCTAATCAGCTAACGCTACACCAAGACCGTGGATCACCAATGACGGCCGATGGCTACCTCGGAGAGATGAAAAAACTTGATATCACTTGCAGTCATAGTCGCCCAAGGGTAAGCAATGATAACCCGTATAGCGAAAGTGGATTCCGCACACTAAAATATCAACCAGACTATCCGGGTAAGTTCACAGACATCAAACACGCCAGCAGCTGGTGTGAGGATTACTATAATTGGTACAACTATGAACATCACCACAGTGGACTAAATGGCTACACCCCAGAGCAGGTGTTTACTGGCAGCTATGTAGACGTCGCCTGCATAAAACAGGCTGCACTAGATGAGCGCTTCGCGATAAACCCAGAGCGCTTTGTTGGCGGCCATCCAATAGCGAAGCTACCGCCATGCGAGGTTTTTATTAATAAGATTACTACTGAGAAAATTGAGCATGGAGCATCAGATAAGGTGAACTTTCCAATCCTCACTGCTGCAGGCTATGTGAAAACTGCATGTTAATTATCTAATCAACTGTCCATATGAGTTTGACACGTACCACAACAGCTGGTAAGGGGCATCGATTAAAATATGCCGGGATAATGATTCAACCTGTCCTTCCTAAACTTAAGATTAACCATAGACCTTAGTGGGACATCAATAATGATTGACACGCACTGCTTTTCTCTGTCGCCGATAGCCAAACTGCATTATCGGAACTGCCTCACATTTCCAATTCGTCAAATTTCACTCCCGCGATGAATTGTGATGTAATCCGCCGCGGCGCAAGTTTCAATAGAACCTCCAATGGAGATACATTGCTTTTTATGTATGTTCGCTTTGGTTAACAATCTACGTTTGAAAGGCCAGTTGTTAAAATGCATTAATTGCCACAAGCGCCAGCCAACGATTTCTTTCTAATCACGTTTGGTTTTTCAGTAATCTACACATTACTTTAAGGTTTAATTTTAATGAAATTTAAAAGAGCTGTAACATTTGGTTTGTCCGCCACCTGTCTTTTCGCTGGTGAAGTATTCGCGAACAACCCGTGGAGCGACGATGTCGGTGGTGACTACAACATTCCGCCGAAAGAATACAATGAAGAATTTCACGGCTACGGAAGTACCGGAAATATAATTTACAACAAAATTGATCTGCAAAACGGCACCGACATGTGGATCAATGGCGGAAATCTATACGACAATCAAGGCAATGAAATTGGTACAGTTATACCCAGCTTGATTGGTGCCATCAATGGCGGTGACGACGGCCGCGACGGTGGAATCATAGCCGGTGCGATTACAAAAATAGAGATCGATGGTATCGACGTGCAGGTTATTTTCGCATGGTCAGTCAACATTGAAGAAGGCGGAAGAAAGTCCGGATGGGTAATAGCTAACGACTTTACCCCCAAGAATGATATAAGAGATATTCTACAAGACAACAAATCAACTCGCCTTGGCTTTATTGAAGATCTTTTAGAAGACGCAAGATATGTTGAAAAGACAGTTACAACTGCGACCCTACCCAGTGAAGCTGAGGAATGGTATCTACAACCAGGGCGCGACGGTAATGCCGGAAAAGCAAAGTACTACTTTACCCGCGAGGGAATCATTTCAGCGCTTAAGAACATTCCAGAAACCGGTTCGCAGCGTTTTGGTGTAGCGCACGATGCTATCCCCGTTGGTGCAAATTTTTTCGTAGATCTAGACGTAGATGAAGTCGAGCTTCCAATCTACCCGACAAGCTCTTCGTCACAATCAGCCTATTCGTTAAAGTTAGTTTGGGGTTATGCAGTTAACAGCTCCGGCAGAAAATGGTACTCATGGGTCAACTCTGAAACTTTGCGCTAAGTACTAACAATCTCGGCTAGCCCAAACCCGGGCTAGCCCGATTTTAAAAAATTTAACTGCGCTGCAGAGACCTTGATCCTCGCGCAGCCGCTGTAGACAATCCCACTCACAATAATTTCAAAGGTTGTCCAACTACCCGACTTATCGGTTGAGGTCATACCGGCATCTCGCGTTACCGGGCTAAGCACCAGTCTTTGGTAGTCTTCTCTTCCGTTGTTAACTGCTGTTATGTTGTACACCTCTGATCTAGAGGATCTCTCCTCGATTAAAAACCGGGCATCTGCGCCCGAAAATCTGCTCGTTTCAAGTTCAGCTACTTTTGCATCTACTGCACGCAAGCGAGGTGTGTTGCCACCTACAGCGCGTTCAATGTAGTAGGGTTGCCAGTCTGCACAGATTTCCACTCAACTGACGTGCCCGTTGTTGAACCTGCAGCAGCCCAGACATCGTTTGAATCAGCGGCTAGCAGATTGCCTTTCAAAGATCTTAGGTAGTAAGTCTCGTTGACGTCCGGAAAGGAATCAATACGAGGACTGCCACTAGAGGTGCCTTGTAGTGCAAGCGTCCGGGTGGCATACCGTTCTCCAAATTCTCGTAAAGCCTTAGTCGAAAAATGTGTTTCATCTCCATCTGTTGTCAGATTCTCTCAGGTTGCCACAGCAGTGTTGGAGACTGAATTCGGCAAAGTGAGAATGTTTCTATTGAAATTGACGTTGTCATCTCGTACCTGGCTAATCTGGCCCGCAATGAAAGGAAGGTCGGATTCCCCCAATGCTCCTCTGAAGTCTGCAAGCAGTGTGGAGAGTCGGTCGATGTAGATGGAGCTATTCCGATTGCCTTCTCCCTGATGCCATAGAATCCCGGCCAACTCGGTGCCTGGGGTTTCCAGGGCTTCATTTACCCGAACAACAGCTTCATCAAAGTAGCTTTCTGATGCGCCGGCTGCCCAGGCGTTGATGTTGGTTCCACCGCGGGCATTGACAACCAGCTTGATGTCTCTACCGGTAGCGGCATGCATGACGCCGCCGAAGGTAGAGCCCAGGTTGTATCCGTCTCTGTCTTTTCTGATTGTCGAAAATTGATTCAGATTAGGGGTCGTGGGGACAAAGACACCGTTACTATTGAACACTTCCACGCCATACATGGTTGGCGCGTTAGAGGCGAGAGCTCCCTGCCCGCTGCGTTTGACTGGCCAATAATTAAATAGACGTCGTCGGCGTGTGCACCGGAGACAGGAAGGGTACAAATGCTTGCCAGGATGAGTAGTCGGCTAAGTGCTCACGCCTGACTGATTTTTGGATGAATTGTCAATTTGTTGTCGCAGTGTTTAGTAGATAATAAATGTGTTTTGGGACGATAACCTCATTCTCTGCCGTGCACAGTGTAGCTATCCATACCACTGCTGTCTTGTCCCAATTCACATTTAAAGGCACCAAAGCGGTAAGCACAGGGCGAGATTAAGTTGACAATTCTGCCAATAGTTTTCTGGCCGTCGTCAGCATGAGTCATCAGGATTCGTCACTCAGCGAAAATTGCACTAACCAGGTCGCTTGATCGAGTGAAAAAAAACGGCCTGCCAAGGGCAAAGCTTGATCACCGCAGATACGACGCGATAATTTTGTCTGACGGCAAACAGGCACACTGTAATTTTAAAACAGCTTTCCTTTTTCTGTTTAGGCCAGTGTACACAGCCATTTACCTCTATTTCCTTGTCGGCTCGTCAATCATGCAGGCTAGGAAATGAAAGATCGACACGCCCAACGGCTACACCGACTGGCAGTACCCCGGCATCCCGGAAAAATACTAAAAAATAAAATCAGCAACACAATTTACATTGTCAATGTTGAATGGTGGATTCCACCCAGCACAGACTGTAAATTTGAGCATATAAATTGCTCTGTTTTTTACAGGGGCTGTGCTTTGACTCTCGCAGAAGAAGCAAGGTACATAGTTGTTTGTTTGAGAGCCCTGCATTAAACAGCCCTGCATGTTCGGTCTGACCGATACACCACCTCAGCCGGCGTGCGTAGCAAAGTGAGCAAATAGTAAATTGAAATTCAACGTTTCATCCAATGGTATCAAGACACTGCGTCGTTTTTCTATTGCTTTTCTGCTTGCCAGCCATAACCTTTATGCGCCAGCGCTTGGCCAGGATGATTCGGTATTTACTCTGACGCTGCGAGATTCCAGCATATTGGCATTGATCGAAACAGTGTCTTTGCGGACGGGAAAGAATTTTATTGTTGACCCTTCGGTGAACGGTGACGTCACTGTGATTTCTAATCAGCCTGTCACTGCCGATAAGCTTTACAGCATCTTTCTTTCTGTCCTTCAGGTTCACGGATACACTGCGGTTACGGTCGGCGATATTGTAAAAATTCTACCCAGCAGTAAAGGAAGACAAAGCGCAGTCCCTCTCGCAAGCACCAACAATGACCCCGGCGATCAACTGGTAAGAAAAATAATTGCTGTTAAAAATGTGCCAGCAAGAGACCTTGTTCGTATTATGGAACCGATGGTAGCGGAGGAAGGATTGTTAGGGGTATACCCAGCCGCGAACGCTTTGGTCATCACCGACCGCGCGTCCAACATTGACAGGTTTGTCGATATGATTCGGCTCATTGACAAGCCCGATAACAATGAAGTGGAAATGATGCCCGTAAGGCATGCATCCGCTTCGGATATCGTAAGCACACTGGCGCCGCTGCAGCGCATATCGGTCAATGGAGATTTCAGCCCTGATCTCATGCAGTTATTACCTGATGGTCGATCCAACAGTATTTTGGTTAGTGGCAGTCCAGCAGTTCGAGCTCGTGTCCGTGGCCTAATAGAACAATTGGATCAGCCACTGGGCTCACTAGGTGGAGGTATCAGGGTTATCCCTCTGCGATTCGCTCAGGCGGCGGATCTTGCCCCGATTCTGCGGGGGACTTTCTCTACAGATTCCAACTCCGGTGAAGATAACGATGCTAACCTAACTTTTTCTGAAGGCCCTAACAGCCGGAACAATGACAGCACCGAAGATGATGATGATGATCGAAGTGACACAAGCTCGAGCGTCGCACCTAGCGCGTCGCCGTCGTCATCCGGTAGCAAGCGGGTAGTTATACAGGTAGATCAGAATACTAACTCTCTGGTGGTGACAGCTCCACCAGATGACATGCGTAATATCTTGAAGGTAATCGCCGAGCTTGATGTCAGGAGACCACAGGTATTGGTGAGAGCCGTCATTGCAGAGGTTACCGAAGACAATTTGCGCGAGCTCGGCATCAATTTTCTTTTGGATGGCACCAGTAAATCTGGCCCGGCAGGCTTTACAAACCTTGGCGGCGCCACCAGCGCACTGGCCAACACCATCGACTTAACCAATGGTGGCCAGATAGGGTCTACACTGGAGAGCGGCTTGTCATTTGCACTCGGCAAATTTGGCGATGACGGGATCGATTTCGGGCTGCTGTTTCGCGCCATTGCCTCTGATTCTGACAACAATATTCTATCTACTCCCACAATTGTCACACTCGACAACGAGCCTGCTGAGATTGTTGTGGGTTCTAATGTTCCATTCGTAACAGGTCAGCAGTTAT
>JALZUX010000498.1 GCA_023301405.1 Granulosicoccaceae bacterium
CTTGAAAGCTGGCGGGCGCACTATCACCTTTTATAGACAATGCGTCTGGGCGATAGCTAGTCAGTGTGACCTCTTGATTGCTTGGCAGCTCGTCTTTGGCGTGCGGACCTCTCAACACCAGTAATTTCCCAAAAGGCCATCTTAGTGCGGCACGCATCTGGTCTTCGGAATGAGTAAAGTCAATATCATCCCCAACAACTTTGAGTTTTTCGTAGCGCTCTTGAGCAACAAAAAGCTCCCCGACAGTAGGCATTGTTATCGTCGCACCTACCCTCAATTGCGATGCATCACCATCATTGAATGCCTGAAAATTGATGTCATACAGCGCTGCGGCAAGGTGATAAAAGTCAAGTTCTTTGAAACGATGCTGCCTGGCAATCTTGAGCAGTGAATCTCCCGGCTCAACTGTCACTTGCGTAAGCTGAAACGGAACATCACGTAACTCATAACTTGATACAGCCTGATTGAGGTCGCTGTAGTAATTACGCAGTGCATTGCTGCCGTGTGGCTCAACATATTGTGCAGCAGCATTGTGGGCGCACAGCGCAAGACCAACAAAAACAATTAAGGCCCTGACAATCTTAAAATTCAATTCATTCACCTGTTGGTTGTCAGCTCGACGCTTCGGCAATAAGTTCAGGGCGCTCTCTATCGCCAACGATTATACTGAATGAGCTCTCTTGCTTTACCCAACATTGCACTGCCGTCGAACCCATGATTTTTAGCGTAGGAAAACCACCTATCATATAAAGGCTGGGCTTGAACAATCCATCGCTGCAGGTCACTGCCCTTGAGCACTGTAATGTTGTTATCACTCGCTACTAACCAACCATAGGCATCGGCACCAGCTATTACTTCAGTATCCGTAAAACAATCGACATAAAAACGATCTTACTGTGCCGCTACGAGTATGGATGTCGTATTGCTAAACCACCCGCGCACCGTACCCTGACCATAACGCAATGCAGTTGGAAATCCATTACGATTTATACAAGGAAAAGTGTGCACTTCACCACACCGCCTCTAAAGTGAAATTCCACCAGTATACCCACACCAATTTCGGTACACACAACACACTAAGCCGCCCATCAATGTCATAGCGCTTAACAACCTGAACTCAAGAGATGCTTTTAGCTTTTCAATCAATCATGTTGGCGATGAACTTCACTAGGCAGGCCGCTCGACGTAGATCAACTCGCCAGCGCCAAAGTACTCTCCGCCACCCAACCGGCCCAAGGGATCGACATCCACAGCGTTTATACAAACCCGGCCTTTGGCATCTTTGCCAACAACACTGTCGGCCGCGTATAAGTGCTTCAAAGTCGCAAAAACTATCGCCTGATCTTTTATCATATGCATTGAGTCATATTCGCAAGCATAAGCAATACGGCAGTCTGCCAGTCTTGGCAGAGTTGACCCCGGCATTTCGGCAAGCGGCAGGTTAAGCATATCTACTTCAGATTCGTTAGGTGGCATGGTAGCTGAAGACTTCGTCATTGCCGCAGCCATTTCACGATGCGCTATATGCACTATAAATTCTTTTCTGGCTTCAATGTTTGCCCGTGTGTCTTTGAGCGCCCCGCCTGGAGCCAAACCAAATGAGATCATAATCATTGGCGGATCACTAGCCAGCCCGTTGAAATAAGAGAAAGGCGCCAGGTTGTAAGTGTCGTCGCTATTTTGTGTCAGTATCCATGCAACGGGTCGTGGTATTACCGTTTGCGTCATCAGAGCGTAGGCTTGAACCGGTTCTAATGTTGACATGTCGATGTGCATTGATAATACCTTTTGATGAGATGGGTGAGTTAACGTAGAACTGCCGTACAGGTACAACCGCAGTGTAATTGAATCTTGTTAACCCCAGCAACTAAAGCGTACTGTCGTAGAGTGAGTTAACGTTTTCGCACACTGGTCACTGCCGCCCTCACAGCAGAAACTGCGTACGCAAAGACTCTTAGTGACCTGCAGGGCCGATACACAACAACAACCACTTGGAACACCATATCACTTAGCGATCATCACATAATTGTCCAATGCACCGACTAAAACGGCAGTTACCTTCTTAGCACTTCAGTGGCCAATACATCCCCTATATTCCAAAGGTTTCGCAGGTTACCAAAGTGTTCCATCGACTCACGTTCCTCTGTACTCAACGGTCGTACAGATTCATAACCTTCGATCATTGATTTTCGTTCAAGCTCTGGGAAAAAACTTGATATTGCAAGATCATAGGCACGCCAGCCGTAAGCGCAATGATCAAAATCGAAAAGCGTTAAATTATTTCCATGGAAGTGCACATTGCCATTATGCAGATCGGCATGGATAATCCCGAACTCATTATTATCAGATCCAATGCGGTTAATGGCGTCTATAATTCGATCAATCGGTTGTAGCTTTTCAATGACCTGCTCGCCGCGACGCACCTCTTCATCAAATCTAGGGTTTTCGCCATTCTTGCCAGCACCTTCTGATATGAGTCTTAAAGGCTCATCTACTAAATACTTCAAATCAAGCTTATAGCGCTGATGCTTGGTACTGAATGAATTTGCTGCAAGATGCAATTCAGCCATGGTTTTCCCAAACTGATGGCTTTGCTTGATAGTTATTGCTGAGCCACTCAGCTGCATGCCGTCTGCAAAAGAAAACAATGCAAATGCTCTTTCGCCCAAAGGCGTGCTTGTATGGCCTAATAGCGCTCCGTTCTTCCTTGGTAATGCATTAGCGACGGGCACACCGTTTGAGTCAAGATGATCAAGAAGGTCTAGTTCAAATTTGTAGGCACTGGAAGATTCTATATAGTATTTGTTATTCAAATAAAGGCGAAATATGTATTTCATGTGCTTAGTGGCGACAAGATAGTGGTCATTGAACCCACGCCTTATGAACATACAATATTCAATATCAACTAAGGGGTATTGATCTTTTACTATTTCTAAGGCTTCATCCGAGTTAAGCAATGTATTCATTGAAAAATAGCCATTTAGTTTTCAACTTAAAATAATTTATCAATATAATAAACGACTATTGCACTGAAAAAACCTTACCAACCGGCAGTCGAGTATGGCCTGTTGTTACCGTCTTCTTTGCACATCAGATTTTTCCCAATAAAGTATCGGCCCAAACCGCGCCTTGAAAAAATCAATCCAGGCGCGCATCATTGGTGAGATAAATTGGCGGTTTGGATACAGCGCATAGATGTTCATCTGTTCCAGTGCAAAATCATCCATAACGGGAAACTACTCGCCACTGTGTAACTGATCGATAATATCCCAAGTCGACTTTACCGCAAAACTCAGCTCGCCCACGGCCACATCTCGAACCACCTCACCGCTGTTAGAAGTTAGCGGTCCACTGACAGAGGCACGCTGCCAACCCTTTTAGGTTTCAAACTTCCACTGATCAGTTAACGCTGCATGAGGTGAAAAAATCAAGCATTGATGGAAACTGAGCTCTTCAAGCATTGCTGGATTACCAGCCTTCTCCAGGTACCGGGCACTTTAGATCTACAAAGCTCGCATGTCTACGGCACATTGCGCGACCTGCCAATAAAGCTGCATCAAATCGCGATGCATATCCACGCAATTGGGATTACACCGCCGATCCGTTATATCATCATATCCAAGCACAGAATGACGCAATGCCAGTAACCTTGACAAGCCATTCGCCAGTCCGCATCGTTGACAAACAATGCTAGTATTCAATTAATCAAGCGGGAAATAAAAATAAAATGGGTTCGATCTCGAGCCTATTGATACTTGCCTTCATCGCAGGAATTATTTTTCGACGCATTGGGTATCCACCAATGCTGGGTTCATTAGCGCCGCCATAAACCTTGGCAGCGCGTCGCAACTAACCACGGTCGCAGACCTGGGTATTACGTTGCTACTGTTTACCATAGGCTTGAAGTTGCGCCTGGACATATTAGCCAAACCATACATTCTGGGGCCAGCACTTGCACATATGATTGTGGACGTGCCATTGACCGCCACGGTCATTATGCTAGCCGGTCTCGTTTATACGCCATTGTCATTCAACGACTGGAGCGCGCCTTGGACACTGGCGTTTGCCTTATCTTTTTCAAGCACTGTATTTACGATAAAAATATTTGATGAACGCGGAGAAGGGCAGTCTTTTCATGCAGCGATTACCATTGGAATTCTGGTGATTCAAGATGTACTGGCAGTGGTGTATTTGGTCGTTGCATCCGGCAAGATGCCATCGCCTTGGGTATTGGTACTTGTGGGCTTTTTAGCGTGTCACCGATTCTGGGTAGCTACCGTAAGAAAGCTACTAAACCACTTTGGACACGGAGAGCTGAAATTACTGTTCGGGATAACCGCGGCTCTCGCTGTTACGAGTTATTTGAACTGCTTCATCTCAAAGGCGGATTGGGCGCACTGGTCGCGGGGGCGGTACTGGCTTTCGTCGATCCTTCTGTCACCAATGAACTTTATAAACGACTAGTTAACCTGAAGAATCTGTTATTGGTGGGGTTCTTTCTGAAGATCGGCTATGCAGGCCTACCATCAACCGAGCTACTGCTTGTAGCGGTTGCTCTATCACTTCTGCTAGTGCTACGACCTATCATTTACTTGGCTTTGTTTACTTTCCTAAATCTCCGCGCGCGTACAGCTACTCTGGCCGGAGTCGCGCTTAGCACTTACAGCGAGTTCGGGCTTATCATTGCCGCAATCGCCGCCAATGAGGGCTTGATCGCAAACAAGTGGCTCGTGACACTCGCTCTGGCAATTTCGCTATCGTTTTTTATCGCAACCCCTGTCAATGAAAAAATTCATCGTTGGTCCCGTCTCCTGAGCAATAAACTATTGGCTTATGAAAAATCTCGATTGCCGGAAGAGCATATTGAAAAACATTGACAACGCCCAAGTCCTTTTACTGGGGATGGGGCGTGTGGGTCGCGGGTTCGCCGAAACAGTCATTGAAAACCAAAGTGCTAACTCCTAAATCAGCACTGTTTACTTTGTAGCGAGAAATAGCGCGTCATTGGCTTTTTAATCCAGGCAACATCATTGTTGCCCGGACTACTCATGGAGACGCTAGCAGTTAAGCGTGCACTTGATGCCCTAGGCAGTCTGAAAACTCAACGCCACACCATTATTGCAGTAACGTAGCCCGGTAGGTTTGGGGCCGTCCTTGAATACGTGCCCCTGGTGGCCGCCACAGCGCGCGCAATGATATTCCGTGCGCGGATAAATTAATTTGTAATCTACGCTAGTTGCCACATGATTTGGTATCGCATCGAAAAAACTGGGCCAGCCGGTACCGCTATCAAATTTGGTGTCGGATTGAAACAGAGGCAAATCACACCCGGCACACGCATACAGTCCCTGCCTTTTCTCATCATTTAGCTCACTGCTGTAGGGGCGCTCGGTACCCGCTTTTCGAAGCACTTTGTATTGCATCGGTGTTAATTTTTCTTTCCACTGAGCGGCAGATAATTCTATTCTCTCCAATCCACTGCTGTCGGCCTCAGAGGCCGCCACAGGCACCTTCCCGCTGTCACTTGCCATGAGTGATCGGTAACCCAATGCGGCCACCGGTATTGTTGC
>JALZUX010000499.1 GCA_023301405.1 Granulosicoccaceae bacterium
CGTGAGATTTTAGCTGGCAGCTACCGACGCTCTGATTACAAAGAAAAAGACAACAGCTAATCCTATAATTGGCAGCACAGGGTGAATAGCCATAGCTAATCACCACTCCCTGTTTTTTACTACGCTGCGAGAGCCCGGTATTTACCGGGCTTTTTATTGTCTGCGACACTGCTTTGCTAAATCCCCCCGTGTACCGACGAATGGTTGTAACCATCGTCAGTGATAGTATGATCGCTGCATTCTAACGGGAGTAGACAAAGTGACTGTAAAAGTAAATTCATGGAACGAGTTTGATCCACTCAAGCACGTTATTGTCGGACGCGCGGACCATACTTGTATTCCACCATCGGAACCAGCAACCGAAGCCAAGGTACCTGAAGACAGCGACATGCGGGGCATGTGGGGACCACGCCCTCTTGAAACTGTCGAAAAAGCCAATGAACAACTAGACAACTTGGCCAAGCTGCTCGAGAGTCGCGGCATTACAGTAGACCGCCCCACTCCTATACAGTGGAACCAAGCCGTGGTTACCCCTGACTTTTCAACTGCCTCGATGTTTGGTTGCATGCCACCTCGTGATGTATTACTTACCGTGGGACCCGAGATTCTTTGTGCGCCCATGTCATTTCGATGCCGCTACTTTGAATATCTAGCGTACCAACCGCTAATGCAAAGATACTTTGATGAAGACCCCGACTTCAAATGGGAGCAAGCCCCACGCCCAAGACTGTCAGACGACTCTTATCAAACCGGATACTTCGACGAAATCACTATAGAGGAGCGCCTGTCACGCACCGCTGCACTTGATTTTGTGACTACCGAACATGAACCTTTGTTTGATGCCGCCGACGTAATGCGACTGGGAAAAGACCTATTTTGCCAACACGGATTAACCACTAACAGACGCGGCATGCAGTGGCTACAGAGACACTTTCCAGATCATCGAATTCATTCCGTCAACTTCCCCGGCGACCCCTACCCCATTCACATTGATGCTACCTTCGTTCCGCTGCGACCTGGCTTAATTATCAACAACCCCAATCGCCCGCTACCGGAAGCCCAGCGCAAGATATTTAGTCAAAACGATTGGGAAATTATTGATGCAGCCACACCTGTGCACAATTCACCACCGCCACTGTGTTACTCCAGTGTCTGGCTATCCATGAACTGCCTTGTGATTGATCACAAAACAGTAGTTGTTGAAGCCAGCGAAACAAATCAAATGGAGCAGATGGATAAACTGGGAATGGAAGTACTACCCATGCCATTTCGAGATGCGTATCCATTTGGTGGCGGACTGCACTGCGCTACAGCGGATGTTCATCGCGAAGGAAGTTGCGAAGACTACTTTGCAAAGCTTGATACAACAACACTTATATAATCGTCAGTGTTTACCCAGCATCATTGACGGTAGCCGGGCGGTTTGCCCCGGCTACATTCATAGTCAAAGACCAACTACCATTACTGCCGTATCATGAAAAACCGCCCCACCATTCGGGTATCCGGGCTCCGCGCTTACCAATGCATTAACACCTAAGCCATTCTCAAACGCACTATTAGGCCAAATGCTTTCCATCACGACTACACCTGACTGCAAACCGTCGAACTGCTTTACGTGCGCGACGATACTTCCACACTGGCTACTGATACTTATCCGTTGATCAGGCATCAGTGACAATTGCTGCATATTTTCCGAATGCATTAACAGCGTTGGCCTACCCTCACGACCCCGGGACGACTTTGTTTCAGTGAAAGTGGTATTTAAAAACTGACGTGCCGGTGCTGCCACCAGCCGCAAAGGGTAGGTATCAGAGCGAGTGTCCGTTACAGACCAATGATCAGGAAACTGTGGCATTGAGCCGCTATTAGGGCCGAGATTTTGCCACTGCGGTTTAAAATGAAACTTACCGTCATCAGTAGGAAAGCCGTGAAGAAAGTTTTCAGCTTCAAACTCAAGCCCACAGTCATGCCAGTGTTTGTCAAAAAGAGACTGAGCATCGGGTAGCCCGGCCACTTTCAATGCATCGTTGCAAAGCTCCCAGGCGGTCATACTAAAACTCGCGTAATCAACACCAAGCCGCTTTGCAATGTCACTGAGAACCTCATGGTTACTGCGACATTCGGCAAATGGTTCAACAACTTTTTTAGTCATTTGGATATGAGTATGACCACTGGCAACATAAAGATCATCGTGCTCCAAAAACATGGTTGCCGGCAATACGATATCTGCATACTGCGCTGTATCAGTCATGAACTGCTCATGCACACAAACAAATAGATCATCCCGTTGCAACCCACGGCAGACTTTTTCAGATTCAGGGGCAACAACCGCAGGGTTAGTACTTTGCACAAACAACGCTTTTATCGGTGCACCACCCTGCAAGTCTTGCGGGTTACCTAACAACACATCACCAATACGTGATTGATCAAGCATGCGTCCACCCGGTACTTTTTGATCAAGGCCTTCGATGGTGGTTTTGTTCACGCTGTAGATAGCAGCGTTGTTATAAAGCGCGCCACCGCCACGATATTTCCACGCACCGGTTACAGCAGGCAAGCAAGTGACAGCATGCATATTTACCGATCCGTTTCTGGATCGCGAAAAGCCATACCCTGCCCTGATATAGCTTTTTTTAACACTACCGTACAACCTCGCAAACGCGACAATGTCTTCCACCGAAAGGCCGGTTATTTCAGATGCCCATTGTGGCGTTTTATCTTGCAAATGCTGTCGCACGTTTTTGTCAAAGTCAGTGTAGGTTTGCAGATAATCATGATCGGCAAAACCTTCATCGAACAATACATTCATAATCGCACAGGCCAATGCCCCATCGGTGCCCGGCTTAAGCATCAAATGATGATCAGCAAGCTTTGCGGTGGCAGTAACGTAAGGATCAATAACAACCAGGTTGGCACCTTTTTTCCGAGCCAGTGAAATATGGTGCATCAGATTGACTTGAGTATTAACCGGATTACCGCCCCAGATAACAATTAAGTCTGATTCCGCAATCAACCGGGAATCAGAACCTCGTTTAGCGCCAACTCCGGCAATCCAGCCCGCATCAGCTAACGTGGTACAGAAAGTTGAATGTTGCTGCGATGTACCAACACAGTTGCGAAAGGCATTAATACTATCGCGTTGAACAAGCCCCATGGTTCCTGCGTAGTGATAAGGCCATATAGCCTCAGCGCCATATTCACTTCTGACACCTTGCAATCGGGTTGCGATAATATCTAACGCAGCATCCCACGATATTTTTTCGAATTCTCCACGACTGGCAGATTTGCTGTTTAGCCGACGCAACGGGTGCCCTAGCCTATCTGGATGGTGAATTCGTTCCGCATAACGCGCCACCTTGGCGCAGACGACACCGGCGGTATAGGAGTTGTTCGCACCGTAAACTCGACCAATGGTATGGTCGTCTATTTTCTCAACTTCGAGTGCGCAAGTACTTGGGCAATCATGTGGGCAGACCGAGTGGACTCGCGTGACACCTGTCGAGCGCCTGCTATCCAATTTATCGCTTAGCTTGTTAGTTCTGCTTTGCATAAATATCCGTGTAGTTATGCCGACCTTTAAGATAATACCGCATACTGAACGTTATTCAGCACATTGTGCTTACGTCATCCGAACATACGCCTCGCCCTAAACTTAATTAACTCGCTACCACAGACTTCAAGAATTAAAAGTCTATCGTCAATTCACGCATAACTGCTCATGGTGGTCGCCACGGCCGCCTTGGCAGCAATACACGGGTGCGTGCAGTACCTTAGTGAAACTTTGGACGTATATACTATTACGTTCTTTCGCAATTTGTTTGGACTGTTGGCTGTTTTGCCACTGGTGATCAGAAATGGCACCAACAGTCTGCGTACCAATAAATTTGGCCTACACGCGCTTCGAAGTTGCACCGGTATATTTGCCATACTGCTCTGGTTCACTGCTCTGGTTCACTGCTCTGGCAAAAGTAGAAATAACAACTGCCACTGCACTCAGCTTTACAGCCGCACTATTCACCACCATCGTGGCTGTAATATTTTTACACGAAAGGTTTCGACTGCGGCGAATAATGGCAATTATGGCTGGTTTTAGGACCTTGGGACACCTGTGCATTGCATCTGCACTCAAACTTGCAGACTCAAGTGCTGTAATGGCATTAGATTTTTTACGACTAATCTGGAGCGTGATGAATGGCGTGTGGTTTCTCAGCGAAAAAATCGATCTATCGGCAAACGTTGGGGCCAGCATAATTTTCAGCAGCGGCTTATACATCTTGATTCGCGAAGCTCAATTGGCTAACAAGAGGTCTACTGTGGCACCGGCGAACCCAAATACGTTTCCTTGATTCCAACCCAATGCTTACCCTCACATTCTGGGCTGCGTTTTCGTTGTGTTGCGTCCAAGCAAACAACATCACTGCCCGCCGTTAGACAGGCAGTTTCTGCCGTTTTAATTTTCCCCCTCCAGGTACTTTGTTAGCCAGAGCAACACCAGACTGCCAAAAAAATTTGCAGACCATAAAGCGCCTATCGCTCAGAGCTTAAACACATGTTGCTCTTTGAATGGAGAACTTGCAAGCGTATTCATCAAATTTAATGAATTAATCCTTTTGGCTAGTACGCTAATTAAAAAAGAAAAAACATTCCAAATTTTAAATGTAACTCATTAAAGATCAATTTCTCACAATGCACTGGGCCACCCAGTAGAGTCTCAACGCAAGCGCATTAGCGCCTACGCTGAAACAAGGGTAGTAGAAAGGGAACGAGACTTTAGAGCGATATTTTGATCAATCGAGGCGAATAGCTATTCTTCTTTCACAAGAGTGATCGCCATATTCGCCACTCACAGGCCAGCCACCGGAACTGTCGATTGAGTGAGAAGCGCGCTCGCCACGTGAAGAGGTGAGGCACTAAGTTGATACATAACGGTTTCGCCTGACGGTGAGAAGGCACAGTACGATGTTAAATAGTCACGCCAGAATGTATGTTTGAAACTACCATACAAAGACATGTTATTCACATTCGCTCGTCGCCTGGCGAATTAGGCGGGTTTGCCCGAAAGGTCACCTGAATCAAAATCTATTACCACAGGTTCAAGGTGAAGACTTTGCATGTACAACAACAAGCCTTCAGACGAAATAGTGGTGGTCATTCGGCTGTCGCATGGATGAAAATGCAGTGGATCCTTCGATAGCAAGGACTGATCAAGCACCGCTGTAACCACCTGGCTAACATCGTTTATCACTGCGAGCGGCGTTACCGCACCGGGAATAACGCCAAGGTAACTCATCAAGCGCTGCGGGCTTGCGAAGCTGAGCTTGCCAATGCCCAACTGATCACCAAGAGCTTTTAAGTTCACCGTTCGATGTTCAAGCAAAGTCACCAACACCATTTTACCTTTTCGATTACGTAAAAAAAGGTTTTTAGAATACCCACCGGGAACGCCCTCACGTAACGCCTGTGAGTCCGCTACCGTGCGCATCGGGGCATGAGTGATACTGCTATGCTTTATTTCCAGCTTATTCAGAACACTGAAGACGTCGTCTGGAGTCGCGGGCTTAGCACCATTGATTAAAGCAGGGTTAATTTCTTGTGGAGTTTCAGTCACTGAGTGCCCTCACCCGCATTATTCACGGGATTGGCGGCATTTCGCTTGGTCCGTGTTTTCACAAGAAATTTTTTCTTTTGAAAATATGAATAAGTATTCAATGCAAGAATAAAATCCCCTGTGAAAACACATATCTGCGCGATATGCTCGCCACCCCATGAATAACGCGGGCTAATGAAGATAACGTTTTTCTAACACTTCAAACACTGCCCGCACGCCCATGGCTTCCCCACCAATCGGCCTACCGACACGACTACGGTTATTCCAAGCCATGATATCAAAGTGCGCCCAGCTAATATTATCGTCTACAAAGCTCTGCAGATACAACGCCGCCGTTGTCGCACCGCCAAATGGCGTACTGGCGGCGTTTTGCATGTCCGCCACATTACTTTTTAAATACGACCGATAGCACTTGTGTAATGGCAATTCCCAGGTGGGATCATAAACAGCCTCGCCAGCGTCAAATATTTGCCTCGCGAGTTCACGATCGTTACAGAAAAAAGCCGAAATTTCTGTTCCAACAGCAACCCGGGCAGCGCCGGTCAACGTGGCAAAGTCTATTAATAAATCTGGCTTTTCTTCGCACGCTTCTGTCAGAGCATCACACAACACCAAACGGCCTTCCGCATCTGTGTTATCAACTTCAACGGTAATTCCACTGCGGGTCTGAATAACATCACCGGGGCGAAAGCTATTAGATGAAATCGCATTTTCCGCAGCCGCTACCAGCAGTCGCAAACGCACGGGTAACTCCAGAGCCATGATCATCTGTGCAAGCCCGATCGCTTGCGCGGCACCACCCATGTCTTTTTTCATCGAGCGCATACCGGCAGCGGGCTTTATATCAAGCCCGCCACTGTCAAACGAGATACCTTTACCAACAAGCGTTACCGTTGGATGTTTTTTATTACCCCAGGTTAGCTCAATCAATCGCGGCGGATGAATACTGGCACGCCCAACAGTATGGATACAGGGATAATTTGCGGTAAGCAGCTCCTCACCGACTATCTCTTGAAATTGTCCTGCGTGTGTCTGCGCAATTTCTGCCACAACTGCCGACAAATGCTGCGGCATCATATCTTCAGCGGGAGTGTTAATCAGATCACGCACACGAAGGGTTGATGCAACCATTTCTTGAATACGGGGATGATTAGCTGAGTTAGGCAGCTTAAGCCGCGCAGGCTTTCGGGGAGCTTCTTTGTAGCGGTTAAACTGATAGGCGCCCAGCCCCCAGCCGATCGCTAAAGTTTCAAGATTAGCTTTTACACCACTGCCTTCAAGGGTGTATACCCCTTCTGGTAAACGGGTTGGCAAATCAGCAATAGCAAACGGATCAGCGATATTACTGACACCGCAGATAAACTTTTCAATTGAACCATCCATAGCGGGGATACTGCATAGGTTACCGGCTTTGGCAGAAAACTCATTTTGCTCAAGCCACTTAACCTGGACTTTAGTTAATTTATTTTTATATCTGGTAAAGCTTGATTTGGATACTATGGCAATTGGTGTTGCAGCCTCGCGACCACCATAGATAAAAGATTCAGTCATAAATAACTATGTATTAGTGAAAGGAATATTGTAGACCCTGAGACGATTTTTGCCGCATTTTCTCAACGGGCATTTGCCCGGGTTTTCACGTCATTTACGCGCTGGAGGCACTAGGCGACTGTCCGAGAACTATGATCTACTGCGGGCGCGGTCTCTCGGCCAGCTATTACGATTAATATCGTTAAAGAAGAACAACTATTCGCCTCTATATGATCAGAAATATCTGACTCGAAATCTCACACCCTCGCAACGACTTTAGTCCAAGACGCCACCTAGCCCGGTGTACGTCTAATGTTATCGGGGAGCCAAGTCGCAAGCTCAGGCCAAACTACCAGAATAACAACCATCACCACCATCAATAGAACCATTGGAATTGCAGTCTTCGCTATGTACGAAATTTCATGTTTTGTCATCCCTTGAAGTACAAAAAGATTAAAACCAATCGGGGGGGTCACCTGCGCCATTTCAACCACCACTACAATGAATATTCCAAACCAGATTACATCGATTCCTGCTTGACGAATCATTGGCTCGACAATCGCCATCGTCAGCACCACCGACGATATTCCGTCGAGAAACATGCCTAAGATCACATAGAAAAACGTCAGTGCAACGATCAACGTTATGGCCGACAACTCCATGCCATCTATCCAGCCAGCCAGCGCACGGGGTAACCCGGTAAAGCCCATCGCTAAAGATAAAAAAGACGCCCCCATCAGGATCAAAGCGATCATTGCAGATGTACGTGTTGCGCCCATTAAACTTGCACTAAAAGTTTTCCAGCTCAAAGAGCGCTGCGTCGCCGCAAGCCCCAGCGCACCAAGCACCCCTACCGCTGCCGCCTCTGTTGCGGTTGCCCAACCAAAGTACATCGAACCAATAACGACAAACACCAAAGCGAGCACTGGAATTAGGAAGCGGCTCTCATTAAGCATTTCACCCAAGCTCATAGAAGGCTCTGGCGCGGGACGTTCGTTGGGACGAAGATAGTGCCAACCGATGATATAAAGCATGAACAAACCAGCCAGAACAAGCCCGGGTAACACACCCGCCATAAACAGCTTAGTGATACTTTCGTTGATGGAGACTCCATACACGATTAGTGTCAGGGACGGTGGAATCATTAAACCAAGAGTCGCCGCTCCGGCCAATGTGCCGATGATCATATACTCGGGGTACCCTCGAGAGCGAAGCTCTGGTATCGACATCTTGCCGACAGTCGTTAGAGTGGCTGCAGACGAACCCGAAACAGCAGCAAAAATAGTACATCCGGCAATATTCGTATGCAGTAATCCACCGGGCAACCAGCGCAACCATGGGGCAAGGCCACGAAACATATCCTGTGACAAACGGGTTCGATATAATATTTCTCCCATCCATATAAACAATGGCAATGCAGTGAGAGTCCAGCTACTGGCACCAGTCCAAATAGTGGTGATCATCGCGTCACCAGCCGGCCTTGATGTGAACAACTCCATACCGACCCAGGCAACGCCCATCAGCGCCAGGCCTATCCACACCGAACTGCCAAGCAAGACAAACAAAACGAATAAAAATAATATTGTTGCGTAGATCTCATTCATTCGATTGACTCCCCTTTTATCTGAGTCTCGCCATTCACTAGCAGTCGAATCAAATTATCCCATAGCGCTATCGCTAACAATGTTGTGCCGATAGACATCACGATTTGTGGAACCCATACCGGGGTGTAGACCCATTCACTACCGGCAGCATTCCAGACTTCTCCCCACTTCGAAGGCGCTGTGGTAACCATGGATAAAATTGCCAGCAACGCTTCGGGTACATGATCCTGCCCCTGGGTGCGATCGTTAAGCATTTCAGACAGGAAATTAGTTTTAATTGCGAAGCGTGCAAAATAAGTTGCTGTGATAGCAGCAATGAACATGGCGAAAGCATCAAGCCACATTCGCGTAAAGCGATTCAAATTCAATAGAATCGACACACGTATATGCGCCCCCTGGTGAAGTGCATGAGCCAGCGCAAAAAATGAAGTGGCCGCCATTGCATAGCCAGCGTATTCGGTGGAACCCTGAAATGAGTTGCCAGTCCATCTGGCCACCATTTGGGCCACAATGATCAGAAGAATCATCACCATGAAACAACTCGCAATAACACCAGACAAGTTGTAGATAAAATTTAAAACAAACCAAACCGGCTTAAGGAAATGCTTTGCACTTTTACGCAGAATGTAAAATAGGATACAAAGGCATGTTGGAAAGACGAAAAGCCACACCCAAAGCGGTAAGCCCAATAGAGGTTTCCAGTCCATAGTTTATATTTTTCTTGAAGGTAAAAACCCCCTCAATTACAGAGGGGGCCGGGTACTATTACTTAGCGTTGAATGCGTCGACAATTGCTTGCCCGTCGCTACCAGTTGTTGATAACCAGTCAGCTTGCATTTTTGCACCTATCTCTCTTAGTTCAGCCAGAAACTCATCACCAGCGAACTCAACTGCCATGCCGTTTTTAGCAAGTTCATCAAAGTAGAACTCTGATAGCTCAGCTGATTTTGCAGCACAAGAAGCGCCCGTCTCATCAGCTGCTTTTTGCAAACCGGCGCGAGTCGCATCATCAAGACTGTCCCATGCACCTTTGTTCACCATGACATAATTGCGTGGCAACCATGCATTCACTTTGTAGTAGTGAGTTAGATGTTCCCAGACTTTTCTGTCATAGCCAGTCGACCCTGAAGAGATAAACGCTTCAGCAACACCAGTCGCCAACGCTTGGCTTAGTTCTGCTGCTTCAATCTGAACCGGAATCATTCCAAGCTCCTCAGCAAAGGTCGCAGTGGCAGAGTTGTAAGAGCGAAATTTGATACCTTTGGTATCAGCGCTGGATTCAACTTCTTTCTTAAAGTAAAACCCTTGCCCCGGCCATGGACAAGTATAAAGAGCAACTAGACTCTGCTCAGCAAGCGCTGCATTTACGACATCTTTCGCGACTGACCAAAGTTTTTCATTGTCTTCATAGGTGGTAGCCAAAAACGGCAGGTTATCCCAACCCAGAATTGGCAATTCATTGGCATGAGCAGACATGAACCGCTCACCAATCGGAGCCTGTCCGGTTTGAACAGCACGTTTGATCTCGCCGCCCTTAAACAAAGAACCGCCCGGGTGGACTGTGATTTCAAGTTCACCGCCGGTGTACTCTTTCACCTTGTCAGCAAATATTACCCCATGCTCTGAATGGAAGTTAGTGGATGCATACGCCATTGGCATATCCCACTTTTCAGCAGCGACAGCACCAGATACGGCCAAGCTGACAGCGGCTCCAAGGGTTAAGCTTGCGAGTGTTTTAAGTTGCATTTAGTTGTCTCCAGAACAGGCGGGCTCAAGCCGCCAAGTTTACATTCGGTTTTTTCCACAGAGCCAATGCAAACCGTGCTTACTAGTTTGCAAATAGACACGTGCCCCAGCATACCATGCGTAAGCTAAATACCCGATTGGTAAACACGCCAATTTACCGTTTGACTATTGAAAATCGACCGGCAATAGCACAGAACAAAAAAGCTAAAGCCTATTTGTAGTGAGCAAAGGCTTTTTTGTTTTTCGACAAAATATACTCAGCGGCCTCTATTGGCTCGAATCCAAGGCCCTCTTCAAGTTGCAAGTCTGCAGGATCTACCACCGCCCGCGGACTAGGGTCATAGAACATCGCAATTGAATATCGAGCATCCTCACTGATATTGCGTACACGATGTTTGGTAGAAGGTAGTCGCAGGTTTGACCAACGCTCAAGTAAATCACCGATGTTGACGACTAGCGTATTCTCCATCGGCGGTGCCGCCACCCATTGCCCATCGGGAAACTGAACCTCAAGCCCTGCGGTTTCCTGCAGCAACAACGTTATACAGCCAAAGTCACTATGGGCAGCCACGCCAAACTGATCCGGATGATTGTCTGTCGGCGGGTAGCGCAACAGCTGCCCCCGATGCATTGTGCGCTCATAAAATGGTTTGAAATAGTCTCTGCTCTGCCCTAGTGCTGTGGCAATAATCTCCAACAACACCGAGCCAATACCTTCTACAAAGTGCGAATACTGTTCAATGGCTGTCTTAAATTCAGTCGAATTCGCTGGCCATTGATTAGGGCCGCACAGCGGTACTCCCGCCAGATAATCAGGGTCATTTGCGCCCACCTCTCGACCCCAGAAAAACACCTCTTTTTGGTCGGGTCGCTTCGCCCCATCCATCAACGCTTCACCCAGTCCCAGGTAGCCTCTATTGTTTGCATCAATGGCAACGGCGTTTTTCTGCGCGACTGACTGCCCAAAAAACCGGCGCTGTTCACGCCTCACTGCCTCAATAATGTTAAAGTTCTTCGGGTCAAATCTAACGTAAATGAAACCGCATTCTGTGGTTGCTTGTTTAAACTTCTCCGCTGCCGCGACTATATTCAACGATTCAGGGGCCGACAGATCCAGCACGGATATTTGTTTTTTTAAATCCATTGCGCTTCCTTTGTTTGTAACGCAGACAGCATAATATTTGCACACAGTCTGCGCTCACTCAACTTTATAAACCAACTAAAGACTTATCACGATGACCAACGCAATCACCAAAATGTTACAGGAAAAGCCCTATATTCTGGCTGATGGTGCCACCGGAACGAACCTCTTTAGCATGGGCCTGCAAACCGGCGACGCCCCTGAGTTCTGGAACGCTGATCACCCCGATCTGGTCACCCGCCACTACGAAAGCTTCATTGATGCCGGTTCTGACTTGGTACTGACAAATACCTTTGGTGGGAATCGCTATCGCCTGCAACTTCATAACGGCGAGCAGCGAGTCAAAGAGCTCAATGAAAAATCTGCTGAGCTACTGCGCAAAGCAGCTGACAAACAGGATAGAACAGTGCTAGTAGCAGGCGACATCGGCCCTACCGGTGAAATATTCGCACCCGCTGGCACACTCACCATCGAAGAAGCCACGGAAGCCTTTGCAGAACAAGCTCAAGCATTGGCTAACGGAGGGGCTGACCTAATCTGGGTTGAAACATTGTCATCCATTGAAGAGGCACGGGCGGCTTTCGCCGGCGCTAAAACCACCGGCTTACCAATAATATTCACCATGAGCATAGACACCAACGGTCGCACCATGATGGGCGTTACCGCCGCTGATATCGTGACACTGGCTGCGGAAATGCTACCCGACCTGACTGGCTGCGGAAGTAACTGCGGCGTCGGCGCGGCAGAGGTTGTCGCCGCCATGGTCAACATGAAAAAGACCTGCGAACCGTTTCCACAAAAGCCTACTTTTGTTGCCAAAGCAAATTGTGGCATTCCAGAGTGGGTTGACGGTGAAATTGTATATAACGGCACCCCGGAACTCATGGGCCGATACGCTCAACTCGCGCTGGACTCCGGCGCACAAATAATTGGCGGATGTTGCGGCACCACACCCCGGCACATCACCGCAATGAAAGAGGCCCTTGAAAGCCACATACCCGGCCCAGTGCCATCGTTGTCAGAAATTATTACCGATCTAGGTGAGGTGTCGGTTGGAGCGCAATCACAATTGCAAGGTGATATGAGCGTCGCCGGGGGCTCTGTATCAGGCACTGCCCCAAGACGCAGTCGTCGAGGCAAACGCCCCGCGACCAGCTAACACCTTGCCCGCCGAAAGCCGAGATCTACTGCGGGGGCTGTCTTTTAGACAGCCCCCTTCATCAATGTTGTTAATTCAGAACAGCGATTCACCTGGAATGATCAAATCTGCCACGGCATTTTGCATTAGGCGGCGTGACTTTCTGCTACCACTTTAGTCACTAACGCCGGTGAGTTTTCGCGACGCCCCAAATACACGTGGCGATAGGCAACATACAAATAAATTCCAAATAACGGCATACAAAAAATGGCCACCACCAATGCCAACTCGCTGACCATAAACAAACCGAAAAAGACAAAAAACGGAAAATAACTGGCAACTACTACGACTGGAAAGTTTATCCGCTCTCCTTGTTTAGCTAGCTTCAACGCATCGATAAAACCCATCTGATGAAAAACGGTCAACGGCAACAAAAACCACATTGTTGTGACCATCACGCCAATATAAACAACAAACAACCCCACCGTGCCCGGGTACAGCCACTGCAGAAATGAAATAGGCGGTGGCCCCCCTCCTTCGCCAATCACTTCGTCAAACATAAACAGTGAAGCTACCTTGGCAGCAACAACCCACATCAACACATAAAACAGGGAGAACAACACAGTCGCAAGCACACTGTTTTGCAGACCGGAATAGCAAGTAGTCAACGACACCGGTTTTGATTCATCCACACAACGAGCCATGATAATACTTAGCACCAGACACACCTGGCACAGTATCAGTCCGACTAGAAAGGTGATGTAACTGGTCATAACAAGCTTATGACATACAATAAAGAAAACAACCGATACCGCTGTAAACAATAGCGCTCTACGCCGAAACAACGCAAACGACTCTGCCAGCCAGAATCGAACATCAGAGACCTCTACACGCTGCGGCTCAATTTGATTACTCACCGCCGTAAACCCTACCCGGGGAAACCCGATCAGCAGCTTCTACTATTTTCCATTTTTCATTAGATGATATTTGCATTATTAACGTAGCGTATTCTCAGAAGATCAGTATTCAACAACTTTTTGCCTGGCAACCCAGGCCACATGCCTCATCACCACCGGGTCTTCTCGTAATTTTTCAATGCTATCCAACGTTTTACCGAGCGTCATTTCATCGTACAGTTTATGCAGACCGCGATGACAAGCTCTACATAGGCGAGCCCTGGCCTGCAGTTGTTCACGGGTATATTTTTTTTTAAAAAAATTACGCCGATGCAACTTTCGCGGTATCAAGTGATGCCACGTCAGTGCAGTCGCTCGACAACACAACTCACAGGTTTCCGGTGTGTTCATTCAGCCTTGAGAGTCCGTTGTCTGTCGAATAGTTCAGTCAACAGTATAGCCGACCAACAGATTAGCCGTGCACGTCAGGAAAAACTGTTTATTGCATCCGGCAACTCTGTCATTGCACGAATCAATACCACACCAGCTGCAGAAACAGCACAAGAATGAGGATCGTACCGGACTACATCAATACCCGCCGCCACCGCAGCAGTGACTCCCACTTCGCTATCCTCAATCACGACACAGTCGCAAGGTTCAAATCCCATCTGCCGGGCCGCATGCAGAAACAAGCCAGGCTCGGGCTTCCAACTGTTGATTTCATAAGCGCTGTAAATC
>JALZUX010000500.1 GCA_023301405.1 Granulosicoccaceae bacterium
CGCAGGGCCTCTGGCAGATGGCTTTTACTAGGGCTGCATAGCTAAGCGCAGGTGGGAGATGGCAGGCTGGTTTTTCCGTTTTTATCGAAGGTGCCTTCAATTGCTGGAGTATCTCCAACAGTTATACTAACCTTGCCACCACTAATTTCTGCACCGCTTACGCGAATATTGCCTAGCTCACTTTTCGGCAGTGTGTCGTCTACGTCTATCGTGAAGCTGGCGGACGCATTTGGTTGTAGGTCTTTGACGAGGACTGATAGTGTTTTCTCGCCGTCGTTCACTTTGGCTGCTGAAGTTAGCTTGATATCACCTTCGCGGACTTCAAAAGGTTGAAAGACTTCGACGCCGGCACCGGTGGCGGTTGTGTCGAATATTAGTTGACCCGCTGTTTTAGATAAATCAATGTTTAGGGTGAGTTCTTGTAGTGTGCACTCGCCTAAGTTAGATACCGAAAACCAATCTTTTGGTGCGCTTTCTACAAACGTTATTTCTAGGCTTGCTGCAGTGGTGTTAGAGAAGCAAATTAGTGCTGCGGTAAGTGGCAACGCGTGAAGGTAATTTTTCATAGTAGGTACTACTTATTGTTTAGATTAGGGTGGCAATTGTTGCTAGTGTTTCGGCAGATTCGGTAATGTTATTGCTCTTTGTAATTGACTGTTATTTGTAGTGCTTTCGGCGGCAGCTTGCCTGGAGTGACGCGCAATTACAGAACCAAGGCAGAGCCCCGTGAAGATATCATAAAACTGGGGCGTTTCTGGCTGGATATATTCTAATCACACCGTCCGTCCCCATCATTGATAATTTGTATCAACCATCCATTGGCTCTTGAAGAAAAAACTGAGTCATCAGCTTATAAATCTCTGGATACGCGTCGTGAAGTAAACCAGGTGTTTCAAAAAACACCTCACTCAGCACGGCAAAAAACTCGGCTGGATTAGTTGCTCCATAACGGTCAAGACCCTGCTTGGGATTGCGTTGAAAGTCAGCGAACGCCTTTGTCATGAGTTCAGACCACTTGCCGGGGTTCATGTCTCGCTGCATAGGCGGAAAACCGTTGGCGCGACCGTTTAACATATCGAGCTTGTGGACAAACTCATGAATAACCACATTATGCCCATCCAACTCGCCAGCAGTCTCGGTATTTTTCCATGAAAGAACAACCGGACCCCGAACCCACGCTTCACCACTGAGATTGGCATTACTGGTATGGGTCACACCAAATTCATCAACAACAGAGTTTTGGCGTCTGAACGCCTCGGGATATACGATCACTGACGACCAACCCTTGAACCAGTCAAGTCCAAGGTTAAGGATTGGTAGGCAAGCTTGCAGTGCTATTGCCTGGCGCATATGGTCAGTAATAGTGAATTCCTGAGCGCCACTGAATGTTTTGTAGTGTAGAAACAGGGTAGCAAGGTCAAAGAGTTTTAATTGTTGTGCTTGATCAAGTCGCTTTAGTACGGGCAGCTGTTTGGCAATACGTTGCCAGTCGTCCCAGGTAAACGTGCTATTTTTCAGTATGCGCTGATTGCGCCATTGTTTGAATTTATTGAACATGAGGTTGCTTTTTGGTCGTGGAGGGTGAATCGTTTTCCATAGAGTTAAACCGATGTGAGAATTTTTTTTGAAATGTGTATCTAGAAGGTGTGACCTGTTTTTTGGGTTGGGTGAAATTTTGATTTCGGTGTAATCTTACCGGAGGACTGCTATTGATTGATGTTCCTTGCAAGAGGTCGATGTGAAATTTTCATTCATCGAAGCAGGGAGGGCAACTTCAATGTCCCATATATTATGTTAGGCACTGGAGGTAAGTGCCAGAGAGAACCGAGATCGGCGGTTATTCTAACAAAAAAGAACGACAAGGTGCTTGTTAGTGAAAATGCGGGTTTGTGACACGGCCTGCAAGCCTTTGAATACCTAGAAGGGAGCAGACAATAGGTATATAAAGCGTTGTTGTGCATAGATATGAAATTACCAGTCGCCGACAACACATAGAACTCATGTTTAATTATATATACTTTGGTGTAGCACACGTTTTGTCGGCATTGGGCCGAAAATGCCACTAGTTAAGGAGTATTTTCAGAAGACCGATATTGGCCGAGATACCACTACCACTGGTATTTAAGCATTCATACAAAAGTGATTGATTTGCACTTAGCGTATAGGTGGCTCCAACTATCGGTAGCAATGATTTATGCAACACCAGAGTATATTAATTTTTTTATAGTCGTATTCGCCGCCATTCCATAGAACGGCTCTATAACGCTAGTTGAATTTTGTAAAAATAATATTGTGTTTACCTGCCATAGTAATATCACAGGAGTCGCTTACTCCTGTAATTTCCATTAATTTTCTTTTTACACATTGGAGGTGGTAGAACTTCAGTTCATTGTAGGTCAGTTTAATCCAGCCTGAGTGTTTCATGAATGTCAGACTCATTGCCACCACCACGAGTCGTATTGCCGCTTATAACGTGAATTTTATCGTCAACTATGGCGGCTCCTCCACCGTGCCTACCGAGGGTTAGATTCTGCAGCTGTCTCCAGGTCTTGGTGTCTACATCAAAGGCCTCGACTTTGTCATGTGCAACCGAACTGTCAGATGACTCCCCGCCGATTATTAAGACTTCGGTTTTATAAGAAACTGCCATTGTCCCAGCGCGTTCAGTAGGAATTTCCGGGGCATCTGTTTCCCATACTTCAGTCTCCAAATTAAAAATATCGGTGGCTGGTTCTGTATTGTTGAATACGTTTGGCAGATCGCTTCGTCTGCCGCCAGCGACCACTAACTTACCACGGGCTACAGCCACACTTAGGTGATCTCTGGCGTGTGGTGCATCGGGTAATTGAACCCAACTGTTGTCGACAGGGTTGTACACATCTAGCCAGTTGACGGCAGGGCCCTGGTGTCCAGACTCATTGCCGCCGACTATATAAATATTGCCGTTGTATACCGCAGCACCGGCAGCGCCACGTTGTCGGTCGTTGGGGATAGATGCAACATTTGTCCAGACGTCATTGTCAGTCGAATACTTATATATGTACTGGTGTGGCGTTTCATCCGGGAAGCTTCCGGTAAACGCGGCGATGACGTAAACATCGTTGCCAATGGCGACCGGTTGAAAATGATGAAGGTCTAATGGTAGTTTACCGTGTGAAGACCATCGATTAGTTACTGGATCAAAAGACTGTACGTCACGGTTTCCGCGTCCACCTAGCATATAGATTTTATTATTTGCGATTACAGCACCGGCTTCATGCCGAGCTTGTACGGCGCTGCCGTCAGAGGTTTGATGTATCTCCCACGCAAGTGTCGCGTCGATCGGGGTGATGCTGTTTTCGAGGGGGGCAGGTGAGTCTGTATTGTCTTCAGACCCAAGGTTTGTAATTTCGATGCCGCGTATAGAAGGGTTCTGCGTTATGTGCTTGAATTCTATGTCTAATAGCGAGTCAGAAGTGATAGCGAAGCTTTTCATGACGCCGGCATTGCTGCCGACATCAGCGAAAATATCATAACTATCTAGCATCAGCTGTCCCTCGATAAGCACATCAAAAACACGTTTGCCAACATCGAATGCAGGTGACCATGTTTCAGCAAAGTAGAGGCGAACTGCATAGTCTCCAGGGGTGACTGGAAAGGTCCATTGCATTTCTGGTGAAGCATTGGGGTCCCATCGCTCGGTGTTGAAAATTACAGACGGGGTGTTTTCGGGTAGTGAAGGGTGGCTTAAATCGATCGAGCTGTTGCTCTGGGAAGTTTTGCCTGTATTAACGGACACAGTCGAGCCCGATGAAGTATTGGCTTCCCAGTTCAAAATGGTATCAGTGACAAGGGCGCCGCCTGAGTTTACGCGTACAATGGGATCTGAATTGGTTGGTGTATCTTCGAGGTCCTCATTGTCCTCATTGTCCTCATTG
>JALZUX010000501.1 GCA_023301405.1 Granulosicoccaceae bacterium
CGGGCCCTGATTGATCAAATTAAACAGCTTCCTGATGAAGCCGATGTCGCGATGATCATCGGCCACAACCCAGGCATGTCGTCCGCTTGCAGCTATTTAAGCAAAGACGCAGACGTACAAATGTCTACATTGGCAATGGTATGCATGGAGCTGGAGGTCGGTGAATGGGGTGATGTGTACCCCGACTGCGCTACGATGCGTTGGTATGACTATCCCAAGAAGCACACTGGCAAACCATAAGCTAATCACGCCTTCCAAGCTTCAGGGTTACTAACGAACAGGCAACATACTTTTTAAACGCCTTCCTTCTCGACTTTTTCAAGCACTACTGTCGGAGAATCACCTTTTCGGTAGTAAATTGGATGGCGTTCCATTTCAGACTGAGCCTGATCACGCAAGGCCTCTGAATCAAACCAACGGTAGGTTTGCCAATCATCACCGAGTAAATGAGATGCTGACATCGTATCCCCGGTGGGCATATTAATTTTAATTCCGTATTTCTTCATCGGTTTGCTCAAACAGGTATAGTTGCGTCGACAGCCGCACATTCTACACCAGCGGGCAGCAATAAGCCGACAGGCGAATAGAAGATCGACTAAAAAGACACTACTGTTTGAAGAAAATCTGCTAATTACTTCTAGCAATGAAAAGTAACCAAACACCAAAATACCATCAAACAATTGAATTATAAGGAATTAGTAATAATGAGATTATTAGCAATCGCCGCTATATTAATCACCGGCCTATCGGCCTGCACACAAGAAACGCAAAATAAATTTGGCCGCGCCGTACAAAACTGGACAGGCACCGATGGCGTGCTGGAAGTTTACGCAGGAAACGCCCTAGTTAAACGATTTATGAAGATCGACAAACTATCTACCGCCACCGGTACTAATCGCGACGTTGATCGCCCTTATCGTTTTGGCTATGGCGTGCTCGACGCTAACTTGAACAACGAAGTCGATGCAGGCGAGCAAAAAGTGTATTTTGAGTTCAGTGACTATTCTACTTCTTACATCTTTTTTGAAGATCCATGATCACGACGACCGTTGCAGTGACCATTTCAAAGCAACTGACAGTAACCAGACGCGTCAATAAACCACAACTTCTAGAGTGAATTGTAAATTAAATCGGCTGCCCTTTTATTTGGTGTGTTTAGCTTGATTTTTCATTTCCAACGACTATAACAATGGTTGCGTGGGCTGTTTTCAACGGTCACGTTCTCACCCCCATATCGGGCCCGCACTGCGGGCCCTCTTTTTATCTGCTGCCAACTCCCGGCAAAGCTAAAAACTTGATTCTTTCAGCGCTTATTACAGCCTGCTCGAGGCCAAGGCGCTATACTACGCAGAATTAGACTCAGAGACCCCTAAAATGCGAATGGATTTTTACAGCGACCAAATTGAAAAATCAATTTCCAATGCAAAAGCAGACGTAACCGGCGATGGTAGTAAGTTCGAAGCAACCGTAATCAGCGATAGCTTTTCAGATCTCTCCACACTCAAACGCCACAAACTTGTATACGCCGTCCTTGACGAGCACATCAAAACAGGCGCGATCCACGCTCTATCAATCAAAGCGTTCACGCAACAAGAGTGGTCTGAAAAAGAACAAGCGGCCAACTAACTAAAAAATTACACGCCTGCACGATCTGAAACACTGCCAAAGTGATTCAGTGACTGGCGGATTTGCCCACATAGATGTCAATTCAACCACTTATTCCCTGCGCAGGTCGATAACTAATGCAATCATTCCCGATAAGAAAAAACGGCTGATCACCAAGGGCATTCCGCTGGCGAAGCATTTGGCAAAAAGCCTAGTCAGATCCATTGGTTCGCCACAGATTGGCAAATAACACGCGGCATACAAGGTCGGTTGTTTGGCGGTAATCGTCGTCAATAATTACCCTTTTAAATACTTAAGCTCAAACCACACAGAAACCTTATGGCTCTAATTAGATTGCGGGACATCAGTCTTGCGTTCGGTCCCGAAGCTTTACTAGACAAAGCAGAACTCGTCATCGAAGCCGGCGACAAAATCGCTATCCTAGGCCGTAACGGACAAGGAAAATCCACCCTTCTCAAGGTGATCAATAAAGAACTGCAAGCAGACAGTGGCGAAATCGAAGTCAGCGCCGGTGTCTCGCTTTCGCGACTGCAACAAGAAGTGCCCGGCGGCGACGACTCACGCAGTGTGTATGAAGTCGCTGCGTCCGGCCATGACGAAACAACCGCCAAAGCATTGTTGCAGTTATACCGGGAAGGCAGCACCGACATTGACACCACCATAGACATTTGGCGTGCGTCTGCAGGCATTCAAAGTATTATTGATCGCCTGAACCTGCAACCCGACGCGCTAGTATCAAGCCTTTCCGGTGGCCAGAAAAGACGTGTAATGTTGGCAAGAGCATTGGTAAGTGAGCCTTCTGTTTTACTAATGGATGAGCCAACCAACCACCTTGATGTCGATTCAGTTGTGTGGCTTGAATCTTTCCTCCAGAAATTGCCAGTAACGTTGATATTCGTCACCCACGACCGTCAATTGATCAAAAGCCTAGCTAACCGGATCGTTGAAATTGACCGCGGTAAACTGACTAGCTGGAAGCAAACCTACGAAAGGTATCTTGTCTCTCGAGAGCAGGCAAATGCTGCTCAGGAAACACAAGATAAACTGTTCGATAAAAAACTCAAACAAGAAGAAGACTGGATAAGGCAAGGGATTAAAGCACGCCGAACCCGCAATGAAGGCCGGGTCAGAGCTCTGAAAAAGTTGCGTGACGAACGCGCACAGCGAAGATCACAAATCGGCCAAGTTAACATGCAGGTGCAGTCAAACACCAAATCTGGCCGGATAGTTTTTAAACTCGATGACGTCAACCACACACTGGCCGACAAACAGCTGATTAAAAACTTTTCCACTACTGTTTTGCGCGGCAATAAAATTGCCATCATAGGCCCTAATGGCAGTGGTAAAACCACGCTTTTAAAAACTATCTTGGGTGAAATACAACCTGATTCAGGCCAGGTCGAGCGCGGCACCAATTTGGAAATTGCCTATTTCGATCAACTACGAGAGCAACTTGATGATAAACGCAACGCTGCTGACAACGTTTCTGATGGCGCTGATTTTGTAGAAATTAATGGTGTCCGTAAACACATTATGGGCTACATGCAAGAGTTCTTGTTCAGCCCTGAGCGAGCACGAGCACCAATTAAGGCATTATCTGGCGGCGAAAGAAACCGCCTATTACTGGCCAGACTGTTCACCAAACCAGCCAACGTATTAGTACTTGACGAACCCACCAATGATCTCGACGTAGAAACCTTAGAACTGCTTGAATACACCGTGCTTGAGTTCACCGGCACCGTATTGATGGTGAGCCACGATCGCGAATTCATCGATAACATTGCGACAAGCACAATAGTTCTGGAAGGCAATGGCCAGCTCTCAGAATATGTTGGTGGCTATAGTGACTATCTAAAGCAATCAACCATTGGCAAAGCACCAAGCGATAAGAAAAGTAAATCGGTAGACAACTCTAAGTCCGCTGGTAAACAAGAAGCAAGCAAAAGTACCGCTAAACTTTCTTATAAACTCAAACGTGAACTTGATCTACTGCCAGTTCAGATTGAAAAGCTTGAAGCTAAAAAAGAAAAGCTCGAAGCACAACTTGCAGATCCCTCGACCTATAAGGGAGACGCCAGTGAGCTGGGTAAATTGCAAGAGAAATACACAGAGCTTGAAAAAGAAATCGCTACTGCCTACCAACGCTGGGACGAACTCGAGAGTATGAATTCCAACTGAAGCCATACCACACTGCAGGCTGCCGACAGCCTGCAGATTGAAGTCACTTCTATCAGCTTTAGCCCTATCTAGTGCGTCTTTTCAGACAATAGCAAAGACTGGCCTGCCATTGTTGCGGGCTGTTCAAGGCCCATCAACTGCAATACTGTTGGTGCGATCGCTGATAACCCGGCGCCATTGGCAAGATGCCACGGCACGATATCCTGCACCATACAAGCCACGGGGAATGTCGTATGTTGCGTGTGAGGCGCACCGGTCACCGGATCGATCAGCATATCGGCATTACCATGATCGGCGGTTAATATCACCGACATCTCAGTGGCTACTGCGGCAGCTACAAACTCACCTACCACTTCATCGACCACCTCTACAGCACGAATCACCGCATCGCGCACACCCGTATGGCCCACCATATCTCCGTTGGCCAGATTCACTACAATAAAACCATACTCCCTAGAATTAATCGCCTCCAGCACACAGTCTCTCACTTCATAAGCACTCATCTCTGGCTGAAGATCGTAAGTTTCAACTTTGGGTGAGTTCACTAAACCACGCTGTTCGCCTTTGTATGGCGCTTCTTTTCCACCATTAAAAAAGAAGGTCACGTGCGGATACTTTTCTGTTTCAGCTGAGTGAAACTGCCCGACACTCGCCGTCTCGATCACTTCACCCAAAGTGGTTTCCGGCCGATCTTTAACAAACGCGACCGGGCAGTCGAAATCAGGGTGGTAGGTAGTCATGGTCGTTAATGAGATGGGTTTGAAATCACCGCGATCAAAGCTCTTGAAATCACCTTCGATCAAAGCCGCACTTAATTCCCGGGGACGATCATTGCGGAAATTAAAAAAAACAGCCTGATCACCCGACGCAATAGGCTCAGCGCCTTCAAGCACTACCGGCTTTAGAAATTCATCGGTCTGATCGTTATCCCAAGCAGCCCTGATGGCAGATTTTGCATCGGATGCGGACTGTCCTTTGCCATGTACCATTGCATCGAAAGCAATCTGTACTCGCTCCCAACGATTGTCACGATCCATCGCAAAGTAACGCCCACTGATTGTGGCGATTTGCCCCCCGGCCTCCTTCAAAGCAGCTTCAACCTCAGCTAAATAAACATCCGCACACTTCGGGGCGGTATCACGACCATCGGTAATCATATGCAGAAGTGGCCTTACCTGATAACGCCCACACATTTTAATTAACGCCAACACGTGATCAAGGTGGCTATGTACACCGCCATCTGAGACCAGCCCTAAGAGATGTAGGGGCCTATTGGCAGCCGCCGCGACCTTACAAGCTTTAGTGATCGCTGCATTTTCATAAAATGATTCATCAGCAATGCTGTCGTTAATCACCACTAAATCCTGCCTGAGAATCGTGCCACACCCAATCGTCGAATGCCCTACTTCAGAATTACCCATTTGCCCGACTGGTAATCCGACAGCCGCTCCGGACGCCTCGAGTACCGTCACGGGGTTAGACGCATATAGGCGATCGAGATTAGGAGTTTTTGCCAGCGCTACCGCGTTATCAAGACGACTAGGGTTTAGACCCATCCCGTCCATAATAATAAGTAAAGTCGCTCGACGAGGGGCAGGCTTGGTTTGTGACATCTTAGATCACCAATAAAAAATACTATTGTATCGTAATCCGTACGGGCTTCTCTATGCAATTCAGACTGTTGCCAAGTGCAATCGATCTTGAAGTTGCTGTCTTACACTTTGATCTTAATGACCGCTCTATCGATTGAATTCCTGACAAATTACCAGCCCTCGAGGCTGCGGCCAACTTCGATATTCAAAGTACCGAGGATACTCACTTGGCCTGCAAAGAAATCGAAATGAGAGGCCACAACCTTTCTATGCAGCCCTTGTAGCACCCATCAAAAACAAGCGCTACTAGGCTGCCTTAATAACAAGGCCTCACTAAGGCCCGGGTTTGTCCTCATCACGCGTAGAGTCCGCCTCGTCATCAATGGCGGTTTGTTGCTTATTGAGTAACTCAAGCTCTTTGGCTAGCTCTTCATCTTCTAATGCTTCGTGGTCATGATCATCGTAGCCGTGTTCATCGTGATCGTGATCGTCTTGGTCCACTTGATCTCCAGTCACAACGAGATCATCTGCCACTGTAGCTTTCGCCTTGGCGACATCAGGCGAAATGTCATTTTCTTGATGGCGTGCATCCGCAGCACGAGAGAATTCTTCTTTTCGCTTTAGAAATATACGCGAGAAAAATATCCCCACCTCAAACAGCAGCCACATAGGCAATGCCAACAAAGTTTGAGAGATGATGTCAGGCGGTGTTAAAAACATACCAACAACAAACGCACAGACGATAAAATAAGGACGCTTCTTGGCTAACCCATCAGGGGTGGCCGCACCAACTGCTACTAACAATATAGTTGCGATAGGAACTTCGAAGGCGATTCCGAAAGCCAGAAAGATCGTGAGAATAAAATCCAGGTAACGACTGATATCGGTACTGACAGTTACTCCATCAGGGGCGACGTTATTGAAAAATGCAAACACCAGCGGAAACACCACAAAGTAAGCAAAGGCGATTCCCATGTAAAACAGTAAAGTGCTGGAAATCAACAACGGTGATACTAACCGTTTCTCGTGGGTATATAGTCCGGGGGCCACAAACGCCCAGATTTGATACAACAAATACGGAGCAGCCAACACCACCGACAGCATCAAGACAACTTTAAAGGGTATTAGAAACGGTGACGCGACATCAATCGCAATCATGTCCCCTGCACCATGTTTCAATAACGGCAGCGCTAATGCTGTCCAGATTTTATCGGCAAAAGGAAACAGGCAAAGAAAAAGAACGCCCACAACCAGCAGCATTCGTAACAGCCGGTCACGCAATTCAACAAGGTGAGACAGCAAGCCCATTTCTGCGCCACCACTTTCTTCGGTAGTGCTTTCTTCGGTAGTGCTGTCCTTACTCATGAAAATGCCCATGAAACCTGCCAGGTAAAGTTAATTGAGATCATGCAGATTTACTGGAATCCTGATCGGTAGTCGTATTATCTGAGCCGCTGGTCTTTTCATCCGGCATCAGAGTGGCACTGGAAGTGGCTTTTGCTGCCCTGCGAATTTCTTCCATTTTTTCGTTGTTCATTCGCGCTGTTTCAGCAGCATCGCGGACCTGATCGACTGCGCCGTCCATGCCTTTAGCAACCGAATCACTGGCAGACTTAGCAGTTTTCTCGAGATCGGAACGCGTTTCATTTACCATCTCTTTCAGTTCGCGTATCTGATCTTCCTGATTGGTTAGCAAACTCCGCAACTCATCTGTTTTCAGCTCACTGGCAATATCAGATTTCACGCCAGCGACAAAACGTTGAAGTTTACCCACCCACATCCCGACACTCCGAGCCACAGATGGCAGCCGCTCAGGTCCGATGACCATTAACGCGATCACGCCAATCAGAATAATCTCCTGAAAACCTACATCAAACACTCGGTGGCTCCACTATTGGCTGATTACGCACTGCTTTCCCCAAATTTGCACTGACGCCAAAGCAGGAATCAAGCTTCTTTCTTTTTTTCGACCGCTTCTTCAGCCACACTTTCAACGGTTGTAGCGCCTTCGATCTGGCCAGGCTCCTGCCCTTCTTCTTCGGGTTTCACAGCATCTTTGAAGCCCTTAACGGCAGAGCCTAGATCACCGCCCAGATTTCGCAGACGCTTTGCACCAAAAACCAGTACGACAATGACCAATACGATCAGGAGTTGGGGGATACTTGGCATCATAATATTTGACCTCAGTTATTTTATTTTGTTCGAGACGCTTTTTCATCGTGACCAGACATTCCAAAACGCCTTTCAAGTTCTGTTAAAACATCCTGTGGGCCCAGCCCTTGGTCAGCCAGCATGACCAGTGTATGGAACCAAAGGTCAGCTGTTTCGTTCACGATGTCTTTCTTCACACCAGACTTTACGGCAATTATTGTCTCAATGGCTTCTTCACCCACCTTTTGCAAAATGGTGTCGGTGCCACGCTTATACAAGCTGGCAGCGTACGAATTATCACTTGTCGACGTTTTTCGCTGTTCAAGCTCTGTTGCCAGCCGGTTCAGTATCTGTTCATTCACCAGTTTTCATTCCACATGTTGCCATTGTATTGCCTGATTGAGCAGACCGGCAACATTTACCCACATTATGGCTTTTCCGGATAAATTTCGCTCGGATCTTTCACAACTGAGTCGACAATTTGCCAACCATTGGTGTTTAATCGCCTAAAAAAACAATGCACCCGGCCGGTATGACAGGCAATGCCGCCCTCTTGATTTACCCGAAGTACTATCGCATCGGCATCACAGTCCAAGCGTATTTCAGAAATAACCTGAATATGTCCCGACGTTTCACCCTTGTGCCACAGGCGCTGACGGGATCGCGACCAATAGACCGCTTGCCCCAGCGCTGCCGTTTTGGCTAATGCGTCACGATTCATCCACGCCAACATCAGAATATCGCCACTGCGGTCATCCTGAGCTATGGCCGGCAGTAACCCGCTTTCGTTCCAGGCCACGTCGTCGAGCCAATCGTCAGACGCTGGCGTAATATTCATAATCGCACCTCAATTCCAGCTTCTTGCATTGCTTTTTTAGCCTGCTCAATAGTGTACTCACCGAAGTGGAAAATACTCGCGGCCAACACGGCATCAGCCCCACCGTCGGTGACACCTTCACAGAGATGCTGCAAGTTTCCTACTCCGCCAGACGCTATCACCGGAATACTGACCGCCTCTGAAACAGCACGGGTCAACGGCAGGTTAAACCCGATCTTGGTGCCATCTCGATCCATACTGGTCAGCAACAGCTCACCGGCGCCATATTCGGCCATTTTCACCGCCCATGCCACCGCATCAATACCGGTTGGCTTTCGCCCGCCATGGGTGAAAATCTCATACCGTGGCGCTTCATTTTCAGCATGCACGCTCTTTGCATCAATCGCCACCACAATGCACTGATTGCCAAAATGGTCTGACGCCTCACGAACAAGGCCGGGGTTTGTTACTGCGGCGGTGTTAATACCGACTTTGTCAGCACCCGCATTCAACAAACGCCGGATATCCGACACCGCCCTGATCCCACCGCCAACAGTGAGAGGAATAAACACCTCTGCCGCGACAGCTTCGACTATATCGACAATAGTGCCTCGATTATCACTACTTGCGGTGATATCAAGGAATGTCAGCTCATCAGCACCAGCATCGCCATAGCGCCGCGCCGCTTCTACCGGATCACCGGCGTCTTTTATGTTAACAAAGTTAACGCCCTTGACCACTCTGCCAGCGTCTACATCAAGACAAGGTATCAGCCTTTTAGCAAGCCCCATGACTAGCTACCGGCGACCAGTTGATTAGCACGGCCTTGCGCTTGGGCAAGATCAATAGCACCGTCATACAGAGCACGACCGACGATTGCACCGCTCACCCCGTGAGAGGCAATACCGCATAATCGATCCACATCTTCATAGCTGCTTACGCCACCTGACGCATAGACGGGAATGGTAATTGATTCAGCTAATGCGGCGGTAGCCTCAACGTTGAAACCCTGCATCATGCCGTCTCGACTAATATCGGTGTAGACAATTCCACTCACACCAACACCTTCAAATGACTTTGCCAGACCAATAGCATCTACCCCTGAATCTTCCGCCCAGCCATTCAAAGCAACCATCCCGTCACGCGCATCCAGACCAACCATAATTTTGCCCGGCCAGTCCTTGCAAAGCCTGGTGATAAATTCCGGCTCACGCACCGCCTGAGTGCCAATGATTACCCACTGAACGCCTGCTTCAAAATAGCTCGCAGCTATTTCATCGTTGCGAATACCACCACCAATCTGCACACGAAGATCAGGAAACGCCTGGCATATTGACTTAACTGCCGCTGCATTTTTCGGCGCACCGGCAAACGCGCCATCCAGATCAACCATGTGCAACCTATCTGTGCCAGCATCTACCCAGCGACTGGCCGTACCGACTACATCGTCGGAGAACACGGTGTCATCATCCATACGCCCCTGCTTCAAACGTACGCATTGCCCTTCTTTTAAATCTATGGCAGGAATTAGTTGCATGGCAACAGACATCAGATTGGTTTCCAGTTAGTAAAATTTTCAAGCATCTGCAACCCGTCAGAAGCACTTTTCTCAGGATGAAACTGGGCTGCAAAAACATTATCTTTAGAGATGGCACTGGTGAACTTGTTTAGGTACCCGGTGGTAGCGGCTGTCCATGAAGCCTTTTCAGGTACCACGTAGTAGCTGTGCACAAAATAAAAACGGGCGTTGTTTTCCACATTTTTCCAAACGGGATGAGGAGCCGATTGGCTGACTTCGTTCCAGCCCATGTGCGGTACTTTCATGTGAGGTTCTTCAGCACGGCGGTTAAATTCATGCACGCCTCCCTGCACAAGACCCAAACAATCAACACCTTCATTCTCATCACTATGGTCAAACAATACCTGAAGCCCCATACATATACCAAGGAATGGCTTGTTGTGAAATGCCGCAGTGATTGATTCTGTTAGCTTGTGATTGTGCAGGTTTCGCATACAATCGCGCGCCGCACCCTGACCGGGAAATACAATTCGATCCGCATGGTTGATGTCATCCGCGGATGAAGTAACGATTACTTTGCTCTTAGGTGCAACGTGTATCAAGGCTCTGGCGACAGATCGCAGGTTTCCCATACCATAATCAACCACCGCTATTGTTGTCGCCATGGTGCTTATAGAACTCCTTTTGTTGATGCAGGCTTACCACCAAGCTCGACATCGACGGCTACCGCCATACGTAAGGCGCGACCAAAGGCTTTAAAAATAGTCTCAAGTTTATGATGTTCGTTATGACCCTTTATATTATCGATGTGCAAAGTGGCCCCCGCATGATTTACAAAACCATGAAAAAATTCGGACGCCAGGTCAACATCGAAGCTACCTACCCGACCACGCTTGAACTCGCAGTTATAATACAGCCCTGGACGCCCAGAGAAATCAATGACAACTCGTGACAATGACTCATCAAGCGGCACATAGGCATGTCCGTAGCGTGTTACTCCTGCTTTGTCGCCCAGTGCCGCATGAAATGCCTGGCCCAAAGCAATACCCACATCCTCTACTGAGTGATGGTCATCTATGTGGGTGTCCCCCTCACATTTGATCTTCAGATCAAGCATGCCATGGCGGGACACCTGGTCAAGCATATGCTCGAAAAATGGAACGCCGGTATCAAACTGGCCCACACCCGATCCGTCGAGTTTTAATTCAATTTCGATACGGGTTTCCAACGTATCACGCCTAACAGAAGATGCTCTGGGATTCATGAAATACTCATCACTCTACATAGAGGATTGTTAACAAAAATTGTGAAGGAATACAGATGCTTCTAGTTTCCGTGGCGCCTTGGGCAATGCTCAGCCACGCGACTCTTGCAACCAGAATGTAGCCGGCCCGTCATTGATCAGCGCAACTTGCATGTCAGCGCCAAACTTTCCACAAGCAACATGCACCGGCAGCACTCCAGCCTGAGCAACCAGTATATCAAACAGACGCTCGGCTTCGGCAGGAGTTGCAGCGGTGCTAAATCCGGGTCGCAGGCCCTTGCTGGTATCAGCAGCCAGCGTAAATTGCGGCACAAGCATCAATTCACCGGAAACATCCAGCAAACTCTGGTTCATCTTACCGCTGCTGTCAGAAAAAATCCGATAGCAAGTCATTTTCCGGAGTAACGCAGACGCGGTTTTTTCTGTGTCACCCGGTTGCACGGCAACAAGCGCCACCAGACCCTCACCAGATGATGAGATCTGTTCACCGCCCACAGTCACCGACGATCGACTGACACGCTGTATTAGTGCAATCAAAAAGAGCACCCCTGCAAATAGACATCGAGACCAGCCCAAATTAAGGCCATATACCCGCTGCCTGAATTGTAACGGTCTGCGCCACTTTGATTCCAGAAAATACCAATAAACGTTTTTGCAATTTGAGCCGCCACACTTGCCGCAAGGGTGTGCGGTCAACTTGCTCGCACAAACTCTTCGGCCGTCTTTACAGCAATGGGACGCCTACCAAAAGGCCTTGGCTACAATTTGCGCGATCTGCAGACCAACGAAGCCTGCATTTAAGAGGACAAACTGGTCTCACGCACCGAACTAAACCACGGTCTAGTACGGTGCATCAACATTGCACCGGCAAATGCGTGTGGAACTACAAAAAGTTTCATAAATTCCCAACGGGAATAACCCTTTACGCAAAAAAACTGCGGACCGGCAAAAACTAGGCTGGGACATCTACACCATTTATTCGGCAAGCCTGTTGCAACGTGTTGTGCAACAAACAAGCGATCGTCATGGGGCCAACACCACCGGGCACAGGGGTAATTTTCCCAGCCACGGGCTCGACCGAAGCAAAGTCCACATCACCAACCAGCTTTGTCTTGCCACTTTCACCCTCAATGCGGTTGATGCCAACGTCGATTACGGTTGCTCCGGCCTTCACCCAATCCCCTTTTATCATCTCCGGACGCCCAACGGCGGCAACCAATATATCCGCACGCCGGCA
>JALZUX010000502.1 GCA_023301405.1 Granulosicoccaceae bacterium
TTTTTAATTCACTCGACGTTTCTTATGGTCCTGAAGCCCAGGTGAGCAACGCCGAAATCCTCTTCCTGCGGCTGCCTGGCTGGTGGAGCATTTCGACGGCAGTAGTTTTCAGCACACAAATGCGACCCACCTTTGATCACACGAACAGGCACTTGACTTGTAGACGGGGTGTTAATGCTTACAGCGTAGCCCGGTTGGTATTCATCGCTGACCCACTCCCATACGTTTCCGATCATGTCGTATAAACCCGACGCTCCCGGCGGGTAACAACCAACCGGCGCAGCACCGTCATGACCATCCGACCCGTTGTCCTGCATGGGGAAAAAGCCTTGCCAGGTATTCGCTGCCAGACCTTCATGTTCTGATTGAGTGCCGTAAGAACCCGGAGCGCCCTGTGCGGCCAGTTCCCATTGAGATTCTGTTGGTATTGAACGCCCCAGCCACTTGGAATAAGCCACTGCATCAAGGTAGCTCACGTGAACCACAGGGTGATGCTCGCGACCAGTCAGATCACTCTGCGGACCTTCGGGGTGCTGCCAGTTGGCCCCCTCGACAAACTGCCACCACTGGGTCCAGTGCCCGTCTTGCATACCCGGTTTGAAGTTCACCGGCGGTACAAACATGGCTGAACCCGCCTGAAGTTTTTCAGCAGGTATGTCCGGGTAGTCTGCTGCAAGTGGCTTGTGCTCGGCCGTGGTGACGTATTTGGTTTCCTTAACAAAAGCCGCAAACTGTTGGTTAGTCACCTCATGAATATCCATCCAGAACCCCGCTACACTTTGCTTATGTGCCGGTGATTCTTCTCGATAACGCACATCACTGCCTTTGGTAAACGTCTGCCCTTCAATCCAAACTTCTTGATGCCCATTAGACGATGACCTAACATCAACACCTGAGACAGAGGAATTTGCCAGGCAACTTACACCAATGCCAGCAGCCCCCATTGCCGCTGCCAGTTCAGGTTCATCACTACAACCCAGCAGAAGTAAAACTGTCAAAGCAGATGTAAAAAGACATTTAGGGATGCTTGGGATCATTGGCGTTAGAGGCAGAGTTTGAATAGTCTTGCATTACCTGCCAGAGTCGTTCCACATGCTCCCGTTCTGTCGATAAAGACCCAATGGACACACGAACCATCCAGATGTTGGGGTCTCGCTCCGAACCTACCAGCACGGGATCAATGACTTTCGCCGGTGTCAGCATGGCTTGCCCGCTGTTGTTTATCGCCTCGCACCAACGCTGCGTGTAATCATCCAGCTGACTAGATCCAACACCCGGTGGTTCGTGCACCACGCATAAGGTTTGCAAGGCTACCGGGGCAATCACTCGCCAGTGCGGAGTATCTTCAATTTGTTGTTCAAGCCAGCGTGCGTTTTCAAGGTCACGGCGCAAGCGGTCCTGTAAACGTTCAACGCCCTCACAACGAATCATCCACCACAGTTTCATGGCTCTGAAGCGTCGCCCTAGCGGAATTCCCCAGTCGCGATAATTAGGCGCCTCACCATCAGCGGCAGTCTGTAAATAGGATGGATTAGTGCTCATCACTCTAACCAGGTGTTCCTTGTCACGAATAAAGTAGACGGAACAATCAAACACAACACCAAGCCATTTGTGCGGGTTAAAAACAATCGAATCTACCTGCTCGATACCTTCCCACAGGTGTCGCATTTCCGGCAGAATCATAGCACTGCCGGCCATTGCTCCATCGACGTGGCACCAACAATCAAATTCTTTACAAAGTTTTGCAACAGCTGCAATGTCATCCATTGCCGTTGTCGCCGTTGTACCGGTACATGCAACAATAGCGCATGGCTTTTTGCCAGCTGCAACATCTTGCTCAAGTGACAAACGCAACGCTTGAATGTCTATGGAAAAATCATCATTGACAGCACAGGACCTCAGCGCGTGCTGGCCAAAGCCAGCCAGCAAGGCCGCTTTGACAATGGAACTGTGCCCCTGCACCGACGAATATACGACTAGCTCTGCAGATTCACGAAAACCATCCCGCATTTGCGCAAAATCTGCGCTTCGCTCCCGGGCACACAATAGCGCCACCAAAGTGGCCGTAGATGCCGTATCTTGAACCACGCCGTGCCACAGCTCTGACAAACCTAGCATTTGCCGCAGCCAGTCACAGGTCCGCTGTTCAAATTCAGTCAATGGTGGACTCGATTGCCAGTTCAGGCCCAGTTGCCCCAACCCGGAACTGAGTAAATCCCCCAGTACTCCCGACAGTTCAGCGTTGGCGGGGAAATAAGCATGAAATGACGGGTGCTGCCAATGCGTGAGGTTAGGAATCACGAACTTGTTGATATCGGCGATCAGATCAGCCGGGGAATCAGGGGCCTGGGGCGGCTGTTCAGTTAAATGACCAAGGACATCGCCCACTTGTGCCTTACTTCTGACTGGCATGGCCGATACACTTTCACGATAAGCAGCAATTAGCTCAATCAGCTCGTGCCCGGTTTTGCGAAATTCATCAGGTGTCATTTTTTTCGTTGGCCTCAATGCTGCTAAAGACCATGATATGTCAGCCGATTGCTGATTGAAATCACCAAACTATCTGAGGAACTTAGAAATGACCACCGACTCAAAAGTCATTACCGGCCTAAGCCTGATTGCCCTGTTACTTTTCATCACCTTTTGGTTTGTTGAAGCTTTGCCACTTATTGGCAGCTGATAAACCCGAAAACATAAAAGAACCAGTCTTAGCAAGCGAAAGGCGCACCCAAGGGTGCGCCCTTCTTAATTCTAATGGCTCACGACTAGCACACGTTACATTGCTGAAACATCTACTTAGTCTATTGCCGGCCTTGCCCGGGCTGCGACGGTTACGGGTCAGATCGTCTGGAAATAGCGGTCAAACAAAGAAAAGCTATGGCCGCACATATGAGTAGCGACATTAGAACCTCCTAAAACTTCATTTTTTGAATGGATCACCCTACCGACAATAAGATAACGGAATGTACCCGTTATGTCACCAGACTGATTCACATAACTTATTACAATCAAATTCAACCCTACTGTATCGAATCGCATACAGCCCTGAAACACATTTCTCAACGGGGTTCGCGACTCAGAGAAAACAGTGCAAAACAGGTCATCTGATCGAGCAAGAAGCTTGGCCCACCTTGTGCCGAGCTTGATCAGACAAGATGTAAAGTACCGAGGTGAGTATAAAAAGCTTTCGCCTGATGGATGACCTGATAGATAAATAGACACCCTGCAATTTCAGCAATAACACCTTGCAGGATGTTCGGAGCTATACTTGGACACCTTCACTTGTCGGCCCCAATAATTATGTGGGCTAAGCCAGCATTAACCCCCAATGTTTTCCCTGCTAATCCCAAGCTCACTGTACT
>JALZUX010000503.1 GCA_023301405.1 Granulosicoccaceae bacterium
GAACTCAGACGCCGCCCCGATCAGCGCATTGGCAGTAAACTTTGGCACACCGTAGATTTCTACTTTTGACTGATAGGTATCCCGAACCTTATTGACCAGTAGCTCAAAGTCACCATCGCCTGTCGCCAGTACCATTACATCAGACTGCGGCGCGTATTCAAGCGCGTCTATGGTGATGCCTACATCCCAGTCACCTTTTGCTGATCCATCGCTGCGTTGGATATAAGGCTTAAGCTTTACCTCAAAACCAATGGCTCTAAGGATATTCTGAAACTGTCTTTGCTTTTCATCTCCGCGATCAATCGCGTAGGCAATCGCCTTAACCACTACCCGCTCTTTAGTCGCCAGCGCCCAGAATTTATTGTAATCAAAGTTGCGCTGATAAGAATGACGCGCTGTGTAATAAATGTTCTGAACATCAACCAACACCGACACAGTCGGTGCCGATTTTTCATCGGTTATCGGATCAATGTGCAAAGCAGTTACAGATTGCGAGCTTGGTCAACACGAATCACTTCACTGCCGTCAAACCCCAGTGCCTCAATTTCGGCAAGAAAGCGACTATACAGTTGATCACTGACCACCGGAGTTCTTGATAAAAACCAAAGGCTTTTTCGATTATTACTAGTGAGGAAGGCATATTGGTAGTCAGATTTGTCTAATTCAAACACGACATAAGACCCATAAAAAGGACCAAAAAATGACACCTTCAGATGCCCTATTTCAGGATCACCTTTGAAAGAGGCTTTACCGACAGCCTCTTTCCATTCGCTTTTAGCGGTTTTATAGCCACGGTTTTTAATCTCTACACCACCATCATCACGCAACGCATACTCTGCGCTGACAGCCTCAAGCCCGCGCTCAAAGCGGTGGTCAAGTCGAGCAATCTCGAACCATTTGCCCAGATACTTATCCAGCTCAAAATTATTTACCGGCTCAATACCTTTCGGCAAACCAGTACAAGCTGACAGCAACGCCGCCAGAGTTATCGCTACTAGTAAACGCATTGCGCTCTCTTTATATACATACTCAACTCCCGAACAAGGCCGACAAAACCGCTTCACACGCTACTTCTTTCGAAGATCAACAATTGCTTTAGCACCATGAACTGCAAAGCCATTTTCCTTTATCTGGTCCATTACATCTTTCAAATCAAGCGCCGGGTGCTCTTTGGCGGGATCAAGCTCTAGTCTGGTCTTGAATGGCGACAACTCGAGTAAATCAGCATCCAGTGATTCCGGCAGCTCCAACCCGGCCAATTTAGTACCCACCTCCACAGATAGATATTTGTCGCCGCATTTCGCACTTTTATAGATATCGATTTTCACAGGAAGCGTATTGCTCTTAAATTACTCAATATGATATTTTACCCTTAATCATCAATGCCGTACCGGTAACTTTTCAATACCCTCCACAGCACAGCTTTCCCTCAATGGCGCAGCGCTCAGCGTACCATGTCAGGTAGCGATAGCATTTTTGAGCATTACTGCACCAACAGGCTACCAAAAATTCAGATCTGCCCCACACTAGCATCTAACACGAGCCAAGCCGACTCGATGAAAGGCGTTGATATCGCACCAGATTAAACTCAAAACACCGCATACTACGAACAACGCGCAAGTCTTGATCTACCCTTGCCCACCAATGAACTAAATCCGGCAGCTAACTGTCTGCCTACCCACTAATCCGAATGGAAGAACAATGGCAATAAAAAAATCGAAGGTTCTATTCCCCGGCAGTCAAGGCGACGAGCTGGCAGGTCTGCTAGAGCAACCATCAGCCCCCACCAAAGCCATGGTACTTTTCGCACATTGCTTTACGTGCGGAAAAGACATTGCCGCCGCCTCCAGAATATCCCGATCACTGGTGGGCCGTGGGTTCGCCGTTTTCCGATTCGATTTCACCGGGCTCGGCAGCAGCGACGGTGATTTTTCTAACACCAATTTTTCATCAAACATAGAAGACTTAGTGGCAGCAGCTTCTTATTTACGAGACAACTATGAAGCCCCTTCACTCATCATCGGCCACAGCCTAGGTGGCACAGCAGTACTTGCAGCCGCCAGCAAAATTCCAGAACTACGAGGCGTGGTCACTATTGGCGCTCCGGCTGAAGCAGAGCATGTCGCGCATCAATTTTCCTGCGATATCGATGCAATCAATCGTGACGGGGAGAGTGAAGTCACACTTGCGAATAGAAAATTTCTAATCAAAAAGCAGTTCATTGACGACTTGCGCGCCAATGCAGAACAAAATATTACTGACATCAAGAGTGCGCTTCTGGTTATGCATTCCCCGATAGACAATATTGTTTCAATAAGCAATGCTGAAAAAATCTATAAAACCGCCCGTCATCCAAAGAGCTTTGTCAGCCTGGACAACGCAGACCACCTGCTCAGTAAATCGCAAGATGCTCTATACGTTGCCGACACTATTGCCGCCTGGGCGCGGCGTTACCTCGTTGCCGACGAGCCCACAACTCCAACGCCAAAAGTTGCCAAAGGCCACGTCATCGCATCAGAAAAAGACCACAAGTTCACCCAGGACATCTACAGTGACTCCCACCACTGGATCGCCGATGAACCGACATCCGTCGGAGGCAATAATCTGGGTCCTGATCCCTACGCCATGCTACTTGCATCACTAGGAGCCTGCACATCAATGACCGTTCGCATGTACGCGGATCGAAAAAAATGGCCGGTAGATGATGTCTCTGTAGAGCTCAGCCACAGCCGTGAACACGGTGCAGACTGTCAAGCATGCGATGCCGAGCACCCACAAATCGACGTCATTACGCGCACGGTAAAGATTACCGGTGATCTTGACAAAGACCAACTCGCCAGGCTGTTAGAAATAGCAGACCGCTGCCCGGTTCATAAAACCTTACATGGAAAGATCGATGTCAGGACTTCCCTTTTGTAGCGAGCAATTTCTTTAGCTTACTGGTTTACCCTGCGGGATAACATACTGTGTTTTCCCGCAGAGGCACGATCAAATAAAGCGTATAAAAAAACCAATTCATTAAGGCTGATTGCTACAAACCTATCGCTCGCCAATAAAGGTAATAGCATTTTTTACCGGGAGTCCGATAGCTCACAGATCAACGTATAACGTCAAAGTGGCTCATCAATCAAGAACAATCAATCAGCAAGAAAAACCCCACCATCTTTAAGCAACACGTTTGCAATGGCCAAAGGCCGAGCCTGTCGATCCGCCTCGCGTTTAATCGGTTTTGAGATTGTTCGTGGAAGGGGGGTCGTAGTGCCATCCATGACTACGAGCGCTGAAAGACGCCCCGTGGTTTTGACATATCACGATGGCCTGTGTATCTCCCGGGCTTCGTTATTTGGTGGATGCGCTTTGGCTTATCCACCCTACCGGTTTGGCGATCATCTGTGGTGAGTAAGATGGCTGTCGGTGGGTTGCCGATTGTTTGGAGCAAGAAAACCCCCACCATCTTTAAGCAACACGTTTGCAATGGCCAAAGGCCGAGCCTGTCGCTCTGCCCCGCGTTTAATCGGTTTTGAGATTGTTCG
>JALZUX010000504.1 GCA_023301405.1 Granulosicoccaceae bacterium
CGCCATCTGGTTAATCAGGTAAATATCCAAATAAGCGATGGTGAGCTGGTTGGTCTTATCGGTCCCAATGGTGCTGGTAAGTCGAGCTTGTTAAATTTGCTGGCGGGGCTGGTGCCGTGTGATGAGGGGGCAGTCACACTCAATGGTGAAAGCATTGCCAAAATGGATGCTGGTGATCGCAGTCGACTGATGGCCTGGGTGGCGCAAAGTGGCCCGGTTAACTGGCCTTTATCTGTTGAACGAATTATCACGTTAGGACGCAGGCCACACATGGGGGCTTGGCAGCGCCTGACAACCGAAGATAAAAACGCAATAGAAGCCGCGATAATGGCAACTGATTGTGATGCGCTTCGCGAGCAAGATGCCACTACCCTATCAGGTGGGGAGCGCACAAGAATGCTGTTGGCCAGAGCGCTTGCGGCACGGCCAAAAGTATTACTGGCTGATGAACCCATCGCCGCACTTGATTTAAAGCACCAACTACAAACCATGAAAGTGCTGCGTGAATTTGCGCAACAAGACCGGGGTTGTCTGGTGGTACTGCACGATTTGTCTTTAGCGGCACGCTACTGTGATCGACTGTATTTAATGCATGAAGGCAGTCTGGTAGCCGAAGGTGCGCCCATGGATGTTTTAAGTCGTGAAAATCTAAAAGACGTCTATGGGGTAGAGGTGGAAATTGCCGGTGGTAATATTCCGTGGATAGTGCCGGTGAGGGAAGTCTGAATAATTAATAATTTTTTCAGTTGTTCAGCTTAAACGTTGACCGTAGCAAGGTGGCTAAAAAACTATTCGGGAATAATAGAGGCTGGCACTGAACTGGTTTCTTTAATAATATTCATTACAACTGTCGAGCTGGTCTTGGCTATATATTCTTTACTCATTAGTGTCTCTTCAAGAAATCGATAGAAAGCCCGCATGTCCGGCGCTAGTACTTTTAATTGATAATCATGATCACCGCTTACTGCATAACATTCCATTACTTCGGGGGTACTTGCGATCAGTTTAGTGAAAGCCTTGGTGGTTTTTTCGCTGTGGGTATTCAGGCTGACATGCACCAGCACCGTTTCAGAAAGTCCCAGGTTTTCAGCGGACAGTGATAAGTGAAAGCCACTGATCACCCCTGCGTGTTCCATGGCGCGAATTCGACGCCACACCGATGAAGCAGAACTGCCAATGCGATCAGCGATGTCCTGGTTGCTTGATCGGCTGTCGATCTGCAAAGTTGCCAGTATTTTTCGATCCAAATCTGTTGTGGTGAAATTATCTTTCATGGTTAGGCTTTATTGTGAATAAATGATTCAAATAGTGCGCTTATGGCGAACAGAAAGGAAGCGTTTGTCAGCGTCTGCGGCCTATACTTTGCACTCAGGTAGTATTCGTTCTAGATTGACACCCCTGTTTACTGTTCTAAAAGGCATCAGCAATGACTGCGAAAATCGCAGAGTTTACAAGCTATCAGCTGAATGATCGTTATAGCCGCACACACGGGCGTGTTTATATGACGGGCACTCAGGCGCTGGTGCGTATTATGTTAGATCAAGCGCGCCGGGATTCGGTTGCCGGGTTAAATACCGCGGGCTTTGTTTCCGGGTATCGGGGCTCACCGCTGGGTGGTGTTGACCTTGAACTATGGCGTGAAAAGCAACGCATTGAAGAAGCTCGAATTGAATTCCTGCCAGCGGTGAATGAAGACCTTGCAGCGACTGCGGTACTTGGATCGCAACAGGTAGAAACCAATCCTGATAAAACTGTCGATGGTGTGTTTGGCCTTTGGTATGGCAAAGGGCCAGGGCTTGATCGGGCCGGGGATGCGCTTAAGCATGGTAACGCCTATGGATCTTCTGCGCATGGCGGTGTGCTTGTGGTAGCGGGTGACGATCATGGTTGTGTATCTTCATCAATGCCGCATCAGTCCGATGTGGCTTTTATGACCTGGTTTATGCCAACACTGAATCCGGCCAGTATTGCTGAATATCTTGAGTTTGGAGAATATGGATATGCGTTGTCCCGCTTTACAGGGATGTGGGTAGGGTTTAAGGCGATTTCTGAAACGGTAGAGTCGGCCTGTTCGTTTGATTTACCTGACAGCAGAGTATTTAATACTCCCGATTTTGACCACCCGTCTGACGGCTTGCACTATCGATGGCCTGATCTTCCCGGGCCGCAAATAGAAGAGCGGCTAGTGCATAAGAAAAATGCTGTGCTTGCTTTCGCGCAAAGTAATCCGATAGACCGCCATGTTTATAAAATTTCGGACGCAAGCTTTGGTTTGGTTACCACTGGCAAGGGGCATCTTGACGCTATGGAAGCGTTAAGACTACTAGATATCGATGAGCAGGCTTGCCGCACACTTGGCATTGATATTTATAAAGTCGGGATGGTGTGGCCGCTTGCCAGACAAGATGCGCTTGGTTTTGTTCGCGGCAAGAGTGAGGTGTTGGTGATTGAAGAAAAGCGCGGCATCATAGAAAGCCAATTTAAGGAATACTTTTATGACTGGCCGGGTGACAAGCCTGACCTGATGGTGGGTAAGCGCGATGAAAATGGTAAGCCGTTAGTCCCTTGGACCGGTGAATTGTCTCCCAGATTGTTGTTGCCTGTTATCGCAAAAAGACTGGAGCGCCTTTTCCCTGAAAAAGGTTTTGTTGCG
>JALZUX010000505.1 GCA_023301405.1 Granulosicoccaceae bacterium
TTAGGGTATTTCCTTGCGGATCGCAATGAAAGACTGGGGGACGCAGAAAAATACTTGAAGCGTGCCTATGACTTGTTGCCTAATGACCCGGCGATTATAGATAGCCTGGGCTGGCTGTACTATCGCCAAAGCAAGTTCGAAGAATCAATACGTTTGTTGCGTCAAGCCTATGGGTTGTTGCCAGACGCAGAGATAGCGGCCCATCTTGGTGAGGTATTATGGGTGTCGGGTGATCAACTTGAGGCGACCAGAGTATGGCAGGAAGCCCAGCGTGAATCGCCTGACGATGATCTGTTAAATGACGTAATGAAAAAATACCAACCTTGAAAGCAAGTAGATTTATGGGTTTTAGAAAATTAGCCGGATGTTTGGTGGCTGTAGTGGCGCTGTCTGCATGTGCTCCAGTGGCTGTAAAGCCAGTGGTTGATCAGGTTGATGCCGCTTTCATCGCTGCGCGTGACGCTAAGTTAGCCGCCTTAAAGCCTTGGCGTGCATTGGGATCTCTGGTGGTTGATTCAGAATCTCAGGGAGTGATCAACGCCTCGTTCGCCTGGGACGCCAACGCCACCGGGTTTGATATCAGGCTAATCGGGCCGTTGGGGTTAAAGACGTATCGTTTGGTTGAAAACAGCAGCGGAGCCCTAATATACGGTGGCAGCACGGAGTTGCAGGGACCATCAGCTGAAGCACTTTTGCGCGCTGAGCTGGGTGTGGGTATTCCGTTGGCGAGCATGCAAGACTGGGTGGTCGGTCTTCAAGGCTCCGCAGTAAATCCCCAGCGTGATGCCTTAGGCCGCCTAAGCCAAATGGTGGTGACTGAGAATGATCAAACTCAATGGCAAGTGAATTTTGAACGCTATAGCCTGGTTGATGATCTTGATTTACCCAGGACCATTCGGGTTAGCGGTGACGGTGTGGTTATCAAATTGTCGGTAAGAGAGTGGACAATGCCCGGTGTCGTCGGTACTGACCGATTGGTAATACCCGGTGCGGGAAGCTAGCTGAAGAAAATGACTGACTCTTGAAAGGGGCTGGAAAAAGAAAATTTAATCTGGCGAGCCGCTGATTTGCCAAAAAAACGGCTGAGCAAAATTATTTTTCATTGCCTGATCGTTATGGTTTCGATATTTTTTTGAAGAAAATATTGGCTATGGAAGGTTAGCTTGGTGGTGGTAGTGCCAACGCGGCAACCGGGCTTGTTGCCCTTAATCAATTGGGAGGGGTATGAACTATCCTGTTGAAATAGCGGCTGATATTGGTTTGAGATTGGATGTAGACGTGCCTGTTTTTATTCGTGGTCACTCAGCATAGGGCGAAGGCATTGGTGAAAAGCTGCAATCGCTAATACTGCTGCAGTGTTGGTATATTGTGATTCATGTCTGCGTTCATGTCAGTGTTGATGAATTGTTTTAGACATTCAGAATTGACACGTGATTGCACACCGATCACAATACGCGGCTTCAGCAACGATAGCTCGACAGAAATGCCTTTGAGGCCTTGGTGTGTGAACAGCAACCGAAGCTCAAAAAAGTGCTAAAATTGTTAGACGAATTCAGTATTGGGTTCTATAGTTCTGGTACTAGGAAATCTGGTGACAGGCCAAGGCTAACCGGGATCGGATCTTGCCTTTTTCTAGTGTGCTGAATTGAGCAGCAGGTACGAAACGTGCTCTGCGACATCATTGCCAACCTTGGTGAATCTGGAAGCTGTTTATTGCCAAGGTAAGTAACAAATCACCGTTAGTTCGGGTGGCTTGAGTTGTAAAACTCAGGCACAATGGGGTAACAACAAGTTGTACCAAATTGGGGCGTAGCCAAGCGGTTAAGGCACCGGGTTTTGATCTCGGCATGCGAAAGTTCGAATCTTTCCGCCCCAGCCATATTTTTAGTTACCGTATGCAACGGTAAAACAAAACAAATCAGGTGGGTTTCTGGTGTCGGAAAGAAACATGATGATCTTTTCGGGCAAGGCTAATCCAGCTTTAGCACAGAAAATAGTAGACAAGCTACGAATTCCGCTCGGTAAAGCGTCAGTCGCTGAGTTTTCAGATAGCGAAACCGCCGTTGAAATTCTAGAGAATGTGCGCGGCCGCGATATATTCCTGATTCAAACCACCTGCAATCCAACCAATCACAATCTGATGGAAATGCTCATCATGGTTGATGCATTCAGGCGTGCTTCGGTTGATCGTATCACTGCCGTCATGCCGTACTTTGGTTATGCAAGACAAGACCGCCGAGTACGTTCGGCACGGGTGGCAATTTCTGCCAAGCTTGTGGCTAATATGATTGCAGTCGCCGGGGTAGATAGAGTCTTAACCGTTGATGTTCATGCTGAACAGATACAAGGTTTTTTCGACATCCCTGTAGACAACGTTTATGCATCACCATTGTTGCTGGGTGATATCTGGCGGCAGAAATACCAAAACCTTATTGTTGTATCGCCAGACGTCGGCGGCGTGGTCCGTGCTCGGGCTGTAGCCAAGCAACTGGATGACGCTGATCTTGCCATTATTGATAAGCGCCGTCCGCAGGCCAATATGGCTCAGGTGATGCACATCATTGGTGATGTCAGCGGCAAAACGTGCGTCATCATTGATGACATGGTCGATACCGCCGGTACCTTGTGCAAAGCCGCCGAGGCATTGAAAGAACACGGCGCCGTCAAAGTTGTGGCCTACGCTACCCACGCCGTGTTGTCGGGCAAAGCAATGGAAAATCTACTGAGCTCGGAAATTGACGAGCTGGTCGTTACAGACACTATCCCATTGTCAGAAGAAGCCAGCGCTTGCGGCAAAATCAGGCAATTGTCAGTCGCTGATATGTTGGCTGAGACCATCCGTAGAATTCATGAAGAAGAGTCAGTCAGTTCAATCTACATGGACTGATCGTTCGGCGGTCTTTATATATACCCATTTTCTTGCCGGTGTAGAGACTTAATAAAGCCCGCATTACTCCGGATTGTTGAAGTATCGGCGCTTTGGTGTGGCAGAATATTGCAGTTAGGCTATCTAAAAGCCTGATGTTTGATATACTTGATCGGCTTTGCATCGTTTTGGTCGCGAATTGATGCAGATAGCAAATCGTAGAAATACAAAATATATAAAGGAAACTCCATGAGCCTCGAATTTAAATTGAGCGCGGAAGTACGCAGTGATTATGGTAAGGGTGCGAGCCGCCGACTGCGTCGAACAAACATGTTCCCGGGCATTATCTATGGTGGTGGTGGCAACCCCACACCAATATCCTTGAACCACAATGAAGTGCTGAACAACTTGCAGCATGAAGCGTTTTTCTCGCACATTTTAACGCTAGATGTCGGTGGTACAAAAGAGCAGGCAATCATCAAGGATATTCATCGTCATCCGTTTAAGCAGCAAATACTGCATATCGATTTCCAGCGAATTGTCGCCGGTGAAGCGATTACGGTTCGGGTGCCACTGCACTATGTAAATGAAGATACTTGCGTAGGTGTTAAAACCGAGGGCGGATCAATCAACAAGGTTGAGAACGATATCAGTATTAATTGTCTACCGGCTGATTTGCCTGAATTCATCGAAGTAGATGTAGCCGAACTCAAAATGGGTGAGTCGCTGCATCTGTCTGATGTGAAATTACCATCAGGTGTTACATCAACTGATTTGGCTCATGGTGCTGACGACGATCAGGATCGAGCAATCGTCGCTGTGCATGCTACTCGCGTTTCATCACCTGATGCAGCACCAGAAGAAGCCGGCGACGCTGCTGCAGGTGATGCGCCAGCTGAAGGTGGCGAGTCTTAATTTGACTGCTACCTGCTATAGTCTTTGGTTTCAGGATCGACTTTGCTAACCCGATGGCTGCTTTTAAGTTAATTGTCGGGTTAGGTAATCCTGGCTCCAAGTATGAAGAAACCCGCCATAATGCGGGTTTCTTGTTATTGGATGAAATAGCGCGTGCCTATGACGCAACGTTCACTTTTGAAAAAAAATTTCAAGGTGACACAGCGCGTGTAATGATCGCCGGTTGTGATATTCGCTTGTTAAAGCCCACCACTTTTATGAATTTAAGTGGTGAGTCAGTACAACCGATGGCGAGCTTTTATCGAATCGAACCCGAACAAATACTGGTCGCGCATGATGAACTTGATTTGCTGCCAGGTACTATTCGCTTAAAGAAAAGCGGTGGTCACGGCGGTCACAATGGCCTGCGTGACATCATTAAGCATATGGGCCGCGACTTCTGGCGGATAAGGCTAGGCATTGGTCATCCGGGTGATGCAAAAAAAGTGGTGTCATTTGTCTTGAAGCGCGCACCAAGCTCCGAATATAGCTTGTTGGAGCGGTCGGTTGATGATGTGATTCGAGAAATGTCGGATATAGCATCGGGTAAGGTAGACAAAGCCATGCAGGTTTTGCACACCAAGCCGCCTAAGCCAAAACAAAGTAAAGACAACGCAGAGTAAATAGCGTTGGCGAATGCCAAGAATTATCTGAACAAAAATTATGAACAGTTTTTTATTTCACAGCACCAAGAGCTATCGTCATGGGATTTAAATGCGGCATTGTAGGTTTGCCAAACGTCGGTAAGTCGACACTATTCAATGCCTTGACCAAAGCAGAGATTGCAGCGGAAAACTATCCGTTTTGCACGATTGAGCCTAATGTTGGTATTGTGCCGGTACCTGACCCTCGTCTTGATAGCTTATCTGAAATTGTAAAACCGCAAAAAATTCTGCCTACAACAATGGAATTTGTAGATATCGCAGGCCTGGTGGCTGGAGCGTCAAAAGGTGAAGGTCTTGGCAATAAGTTTTTAGCCAACATTCGCGAGACCGATGCAATTGCACACGTGGTGCGCTGCTTTGAAAACGATGATGTTGTTCACGTGTCTGGTAAAGTTGATCCAATCTCAGACATTGAAGTGATAAACACTGAACTGCTCCTTGCTGATATGGATACCGCAGAAAAAGCGCTATACCGGATTGGCAAAAACGCCAAGTCAGGTAATAAAGAAGCTATTGCTGAAAAGGCACTGCTTGAAAAAGTAATTGCACATGTTGATGTCGGTAAGCCTGTGCGTTCGCT
>JALZUX010000506.1 GCA_023301405.1 Granulosicoccaceae bacterium
ATGCTAGCGTATAAACAAGTAAAAAAAAACCGTAAATTAGCAGCCTGTCCTCACAATATTTTTGTGGGTCGAAAATAGACGACCAGTTAAATTGGCAGGCATCGTAAGGAGGTTCGCTTATAGCGATTCTTCTTACAAGATTACCCGGAAATCCTAAAAGACAATGCACTACCACTGAATTCAGTGTTCGACCCGGCGGTGCATCTGGCACTTGGGCAGCCCGAGCGCCACTATTCTCTGGCAGAGTTGAATGACGAGTCATCTCAACTGACTGAACCTACACCATCAACCATCGCGGCGACCGACTGCTTTCGGATACTCAGTGATGAAGGCGTGGCAGCCTTGTATCACGTTTGCAAACAATTAAAGGCATGCACAACGTCAAACCCGCGGATCTCGCGCAACACCCATGGAGGTGCATATCACTCACATTTTATGCATGACCTAAGATTATCGCCAGAGATCACCGAGCACCTCAGCACACTGATTAAGTGCACCGCTGCTGCCCCACGCCATGGGTTACCAACTCGCACATCTCAACTACCAACCGCTGAGCCAGGGCGAGAACGTCGACAAATGGCACCACGATACGCTGCAAGTGGGTTACATTATGTTTGTCACTGATATCAAGGCTGTCGACGGTGGTGAGTTGCAATATTTCCCCGGTACCCGTGACAAGATGGCAGAGCTGCACACAGCCGGCAACAAAATTCCGCCCGAGCGCGCAGTCGCCCCGCCAATCCCCGGTGTCAGTTATGCCGTGCTGATGCAAGGCAACTACGTGGTCCACCAGGCGTGTGCTTTGAAGTCGCAAGGCGAACGCATCACCTTCGTCAACGGCTACAGCTTTAACGATCCCACCATCCACGATTTTACTGCCGTAAAACAACTGCGAATGGCAGTCCCCTTGGTAATCGTTAACGCCGGGTACGCTCGCCAAATGGTCTACGCAGCGCCCAACATTTGCAAGCCTGTATCAACACCCCGCACTACGGCGACATAGACACCACTCTTGAACAACTACAACGCGCCCGCTTCGAGATGGATGTTGCTGTCAATACACTACAGGGCAATGAGGACGAGGCGCTTAAACATTTTGGCGATTAGAAAATTTAGGGGGCAGGTTAGTTTTGTTAGTCTGTAAAACAGCGCATTACAAAACTGAGCCCGATTGGTCCCACGGGGTAGTAGACGATTTAGCAGTGAGATCAGTCCTCACGGTTTCTATCGTGCCTAAACACACTCAATTGGAAGCCGTGTCGAGTGCTGGCTTTCCGATAGTTTTGCAATGGCTGCATCTACTACTTTTTCCAGTATTCCTTTGTTCTTCTCACACAACTTGCAGTACCACACATAGCTACGCCAATGACACTGGCGGCCTATATAGTAGCGATTTTCCACCGGCTTCGCCAAGCAAATCGTGTCCGAACATTGCAGCCAAGGCTAGCGTTGCGACACCTACCCCACCGACGAGACAGGCATTGCGATGCAGTAGATCACGCGCAAGATAGAAAGGCTGAAAGATAGTTTATCGCCAAGCGCTTTAGTATTAGGCATGTGGGATTTTAAAGATAATATTTTCAGTAACTAGTTAAACGGCGCAGCTATCGCATAGGCAGTTAAACTCTATTTGCTCGCTGACTAGATGAAAACTCGACTCTTCAACCTGACGCTTGATCGAATTCATGGTCGAGCGGCTGATACTGAACTCTTTAACTTTTCGGCAATCAGTGCAAACTACAAACTGCGGAATCTGGTGCGGATGTTCACAGGCGATATGCACACAGGCAACAAAACGATTGCTCAATTTTAGTTTGTGCACCAACTGCTCTTGCTCCAGGAACTCCAGGATGCGATAGACCGACATAGCAGCGAAGTTCTCGTCATAGTTTTCGTTGCAGTAGTCCACTAGCTCGTACGCAGAGAGGGCACGGTCTGATTGCAGCAAACCACTCAACACTTTTTTCCGTTTTTCCGTCAGTCGGCTTCCGTGCACACGACACCGATGCTCAGCATGATTGAGTATGTTTTGCAGCTCAGACATCCATCAGCTCCCTAAAATAATTATTGCAAATGTTATGTTACACAATATCATATTGTCCGATCTATTTCAGATCACAATCCCCACCTGAAAAAAACGGAGACCTTTCATGCTCAAAGCTATTGCGATGACTTTAATCGCGACAAGTGTACTCACCTCACAAACGTCTATTGCTGCCGACAAAACCCACCTCAACATATCCTCACCGTGGGAAATAACCAGCTATGAACCCGCGGTTTCCGGCTTTGCATTCTCCCGTCTGGGGGTGATGGAAACACTGGTAGACGCCAACGTCGACGGGGTATTAGTACCCGGGCTCGCGACCGAATGGCAGATGAGTGAAGATGGCCTTACCTGGCGTTTCAGCATGCGTGAAGGTGTAAATTTCCACGACGACAGCCTGCTCACGGCCGAGATCACTGCAGAGGCTTTACAACGTATATTTGATACCCCGGGCATACTCCAGAAGGCACCGATCACAACCATCGAAGTCGATCAGAACGACGTGATTATCGCACTCGACAGACCGTTTGCTGCGCTACCCGCGCTGCTGACCCACAGCACCACCGTCATCGCGGCACCGGCCTCAATCGATAAAGACGGCTCACAGATCGCTGCCATTGGCACAGGCCCCTTTGCAGTAGACACCTTCACTCCACCGCAGAGTGTGGACGTTAAACGGTTTGCCAACTACTGGGGCGACAAAGCGAAGCTGGAAACAGTCAGTTATCTTGCCGCCGGTCGTGCCGAGACGCGAGCACTATTGGCCGAGAGCGGTGATGCCGATCTGGTCTTCTCGCTCGACCCTTCAGGCTATGCTCGTCTGACCGAGCTCGACAGTACAGACGCCAGGGCAGTCCCCATCCCTCGAGTTGTCACGCTAAAGCTCAATGCCGGTCACAAATTTCTAGAAAATCCACGGGCACGCCGCGCCCTGAGCCTGGCTATTGATCGTCTTGGTATCGCTACCGCAATTACTCGTTTCCCTGAAGTGACTGCCTCGCAGTTGTTCCCACCGGCACTGGATCAATGGCACAACGACAAACTCGAGCCACTTTCACAAGATATCGAAGCCGCCAAAGCCCTGCTCGCCGAGCTCGGCTGGGTAGCTGGTGACGACGGCATCCTGAGTCGGGATGGCGAACGCTTTTCGCTATTACTTCGCACGTTCCCTGACCGCCCTGAACTACCTCTGATAGCCGCCGCCGTGCAAGCTCAGTGGCGTGCCATCGGCGTAGAGCTGGAAGTCAGCGTCAGCAACTTCTCTGAGATTCCTGTCGGACACCAGGACGGCTCGCTACACGTAGCACTTTACGCACGCAACTACGGACTCACCCCTGACCCGATCGGCACGGTACTGCAGGATTTCGGGCCAGGCGGTGGTGATTGGGGAGCCATGAACTGGGAGAACGCTGAAGTGGCACAAGCATTGGAAAACATCGCCGCCACCAGCAACCCGGAGGCACGCAGCGCGGACATCGCCACTGTGGTAAAAACCCTCCACGATGAGCTACCTTTGATTCCGATCGTCTGGTACCAACACACCGTATCTGTCGCTAAGGGCTTGCAAGGCTACGTGATCGATCCGCTGGAGCGCAAATACCGCTTGAACAATATCTCCTGGGCTGCTGAGTGATCAGATCGTCAGGGTTTTGGTCCGCCCTTGTCGGGCGGGCCTCACAGGCTGTGTTGGTCGCTGTGGTGGTCGGCATAGTCAGCTTCTCCATGATGCAGGCCTTGCCGGGTGATTCCGCCTACCGCATCGCCGCCGGGCGCTACGGCTACGACATGATGGACGCCGCCTCGGCGGATGTTGTGCGGGCTGAACTGGGGCTGGACCAGCCCAAGTCTGTGCAGCTAATGACCTGGCTGGGCACGCTGGCCAGGCTGGACCTCGGAAAATCCGCTGTCACCGACAGTCCCGTGACAGAAGAGCTCAAAGTCCAACTCGGTCATTCATTGCTGCTTGCCGGTGCCGGAGTGCTTGCATCTTTATTAATCGCCGTACCCATCGGCGTGGCTGCCGGACTGCGCCCGGGCGGTATTCTGGACCGTGTCAGTCTGGGCGCCTCCATCGTCTTTCGCGCAGTGCCGGCCTTTGCACTTGGCGTTTTACTGATGCTCGCTCTGGCGGTACACATGAAGTTACTGCCAGTTGCGGGGTTCCAAAGTCCAAAACACCTCATTTTACCAGCGTTAACGCTCGGGCTTGGCCTCGCAGCCGTGTCCAGCCGAGTGGTCCGCGACGCTGTCACTGAAGCCATGGCCGCGGAGTGGCGCTTGTTCTCACGCACTAAAGGGCTGTCGTCCGGGCAAACGCTGAAACGCCATGTTTTGCGCAATGCCGCGCTGCCAGTCGTCGCCTATGTCGGTGTACAACTCGCTTATATCATCGAAGGTGTGGTCATCGTAGAGACGGTCTTTTCATGGCCGGGTATCGGGCATGCACTGGTGCACGCTATCTTCGGTCGTGATGTCGCCATGGTACAGGGTACGGCACTCGCGCTCGGGTTGCTGTATGTCTTGCTTAATTTAATTATCGATCTCTGTTGCCACGGTATCGACCCGCGCAGGAGACACATCGCTTGAGCAACACTCAGATCCTCTCCACCGTGCCACAACAACGTGCTTTCCCGTTGGCGCGTTTTATCGGCTACTGCCTGCTTGCAAGTCTGGCTGTGTGTGCCGTGATGGGCCCCGATCTCATCGGTATAGATCCTGCGCAGCAGTCTTTAATGGATACGCTGCAAAGCCCCAGCGCCGCGCACTGGCTGGGCACCGACCACCTGGGTCGCGACATGCTGGCGCGCCTGTTATCCGGTGCGCAACTGTCGCTGTCACTCGCCGCCTTGTCAGTGTTCACTGCTGCAGTGCCCGGTACGTTGTTAGGCATCCTTGCCACCTGGCACGGTGGCTGGACCGAACGCCTGTTGACGCTATTCGCAGACGCTGTTCTCGCCTTGCCCGGTTTACTGCTGGTGCTGATGCTGGCTGCCATTTCTCCTGGCTCCTGGTGGGCGCTCTACGTTGGTTTATCACTCACATTGTGGGTGGAGTATTTTCGCTACACTCGACAGCGTTCTCGCGTGGTACTTGCCGAACCCTCCGTCGAAGCTTCACGACTGCTGGGCTTTGGTGCAGCACACGTAGTCAAGCGACATCTGTTACCCGAAATCGGCCCCGGCCTGCTAACTATCGCCGCCTTTGGTGCGGCCACTGCCGTGACAGCGGTAGCGGCGCTGGGCTTTGTCAGTGTTGGCATTCGACCACCTACCGCCGAATGGGGTGTCATGATGACCCAACTCCTGCCCTACTGGCGAGAAGCGCCATTTCTTATCTTGCAGCCTGTACTCTGCCTTGTGCTGACAGTGCTGGCTTTGCATTTATCCGTTGGCGTGAGAAAACCCACATGAGCATAACCATCGCCGTCGAAGCGTTATCTGTTCACGCAGGTACAACACAACTACTAGGGCCAATCACTTTTAGTCTACCAGCAGGTCGGGCACTGGTGATCATGGGTGAGACGGGCGCAGGTAAAAGCTTACTTGCACAAGCGATACTTGGCACATTACCCGAAGGCCTACAGTCAAACGGAATTATTTACCTTAACGGTGATCGCATTGATCAGCTCAACTCACGAGAACGGTCCCGCTTTTGGGGGCGAGAGGTCGCAATTTTACCGCAGGAACCATGGCGTGCTCTCGACCCCTTGATGCAAGCTTCCACTCAGGTTCAAGAGTCGCATCGTTTTGTTGCGGGCCTCGGTAGACGCGCTGCATCAGCAGCCACCAAAAATGACTTCACCGCATTAGACTTGAACGGCGCTGAACGACGCCTACCCGGCGCACTGTCAGGTGGCATGGCACAGCGTGTAGCATTTGCAGCCGCTACCGCGGCCGATGCCCCGGTGCTGATTGCAGACGAGCCAACTAAAGGTCTCGACGCACAACGCAGTGCAAAAGTAATTAACTTGCTAGCCCACAAGCCACAGCAAGGCGGTACGCTGCTTGCCATTACTCATGAGGCCTCTGTTGCAAGACGTCTGGGCGGAGACATACTGGTGTTGAAATCTGGCAAGCTGGTTGAAAGCGGTCCGACTGAAAAGGTTCTCAACAAGCCAAGTGCAGAATACACTCAACAGTTACTCGACGCTGACCCACAAGCATGGCCCAAACAGCCAACCGCCAACAGCGGTGAACTTCTGCTTAACGCCGAAGACCTCTGCATCTGGCGAGGCAACAAGTGCTTGCTTAAAAACTTTAACCTAAAGCTGCATGCCAATGAACGCATTGCCATCAGTGGACCCAGTGGCGTAGGTAAGACGTCTTTATTAGATGTTCTGGCAGGTATAAGAAACCCTGAACAAGGTCAAGTAACACGCGCAGCATCCATGGCACACACCGGTATCCAAAAGCTTTACCAAGATCCGCCCGCCGCTTTCCCTAATAAGGTAGCACTGGGTAAAACTCTACGCGACGTTGCACGACTGCATGGAGTCGACTGGTCAGTAGTGTCTGGCTACTTGTCCCAACTTGGGATACATCCTTCGCTGCTGGAACGACGCCCCGATGCTGTTTCAGGCGGCGAACTGCAAAGAATTTCTATCGCACGAGCCCTTACCGCTAAACCCGACGTATTACTGGCCGACGAACCCACTTCCCGACTCGACCCGATTACACAGCGAGAAACCCTGATGATGATTGCAGACATCGCCGCCAATCGAGGCATTGCCGTTGTGCTGGTAACACATGACCTGGATATCGCAGAGAGATGGGCAGATCGCCAGTATCAGTTGGAGCCAACCCTTAGCTAG
>JALZUX010000507.1 GCA_023301405.1 Granulosicoccaceae bacterium
GGATGAGTCGTCATCGCTGCTGCTTCCGCAAGCGGTGATGAATAAAGCGCAAAAACTGATGGCTAGTATTGATTTGGTCAAGATAAGCTCCTGATGTTTCCGTTATGTGCGAGATGCCCGTACTTAAAAAGCAGCCGAGCATAGTAGCAGACCGAAACGACGCAGTCGATTACCGCGTCGTAGGTATAAACGGATTATCGCACAATACAAGTGCGAGAGTTTTCCCAGCCCCATCCATCGCCATCTGAATCGCTGGATGCGCCTGCACAAGTTGGAAAGCCATCTGATTGCGGTGCGCTACTGTTTGAGTTGTTGCCCGAGACCAGGCAGCTGCGGTTGTTTTCCCATCCCCATCCATCGCCATCGCTATCTGAATCTGCGGATAGGCATGCCGGAGTGGCACTCGAGCTGGTCGGTGTTGCCGGGGCAGAACTAGCGGTTTCTGACGTCAGGCAGGAAACACCGTTTTCGAAACCGTAGCCGTCACCGTCCGGGTCGAGGTCATTTGAGCTGCAGATTGGCGTCTCGCTAGCGATTGGGGCTTGGATGGTTTCAGTTGGCGTTGCGATTTCGACCGCTGGTGCAACGACTTCAGGCACCACCACAGGTTCCGCAGCTACGGGGGCAGCAGGTGCGCTGCTGTTTGTTATGGAGCCATTAGCCGATCCGTTGCATGTGATTTGGTCATTATTGTTGGGGCCGCATCTCAGCCCGGCGACGTTTTCCTTGATCAGTATAAATTGATCGAGCTCAAAGCCATCTTCTCTTGCGGAGAATACAATAGTATTTGCACCGGCCGATGGGATATCAAGATAAATTGTTCTTTCTTCACCACAGTGATTATTGTCCTGACGCTGAGCGCTTGACCAGGTCCAGTTGTTTTTACCGCCACACCACTGCATGCGCTCGCCGCTAGCCGGGTTGGTGTTGTTTATTCCAACGTGGATACCGTTGTCCTCGGTACCGGTAGAATAAGCTTTGGCAAAGACGGTGTACCGGCCAGCTTCAGGAATATTGACGATGTAACTCAGGGTGGGGCCGGTGCCGGCGGTGTTCCAGAAGTTTCGACCCGTCTGTAGTGCGTCACTGTGGGTGACACGAGTATCGGGAAGCAACTCAACATAGGCATTACCGCTGGCGCTTGAGTGGTGGGAGCCGTCAGGGTCAGGGTTGACGTTGGGGTTGCTTGAATTACTGAATAGACGCCAAAGTGAGTTTTTCTGTGAGTAGTTTTCTGCTTCCACGTTAATTGCAACGTAGTCTTGAGCATGGGCGTGTGGCAAAAGTATGATCGTGGCACACGAAAGTGCCGCTAAGTTGGCCAGAAATTTCATTTAGTTAAACCTGAGTGTTAAGGCGTGAACAGCGTCACAATGACCAGTGAAGTGCGAAATGAATCACACTTCAACCGCGAAGGGATCACAGTTTGCCGACGGCCAAAGGTTAAGTTTGTGTGTTGAATCACAGTTTTTTTGGGTGATTCTACAACTTACTATTCAGTAATATGTTAACCGTTCAGATTTGAGTTGCTTGTTTCACTGTTGAAGCACATCGCGTGCTTCGCCGAAAATCATGCCTACAGTCAACCTTTTAAGCTGGCTCGCCTAGCCAATCGCGGGATTGCAAATAGTAGTCGTATAATTCGGCCTCGGCGGTGCCTTTGTCTGGCGTCCAATTGTATTGCCATCTGACTAATGGTGGTAGGGACATCAGAATTGATTCAACTCGCCCGCCAGACTGAAGACCAAACAACGTGCCGCGGTCTAACACCAGGTTAAATTCAACATACCGTCCTCGTCGGTAGAGTTGAAAGTTTCTATGATCGTCGGTGAAGGGGTGGTCTTTTCTTTTCTCGATGATGGGCAGATAGGCGGGCAGGAATGCGTTGCCAACACTTTGCATGAATGAAAAGCTGTGGTCGAAGTCTTGATGGTTGTAGTCGTCAAAAAAGAGCCCGCCAACGCCGCGAGGTTCGTTTCGATGCTTCAGGTAGAAATAGTCATCACACCATGTTTTAAATTTCTGATAGTGACCATCGCCAAATGGGTCGCAGGCATTTTTTGCTTGTTGGTGCCAGTGCTTGCAGTCTTCCTTGTTGCCGTAATAAGGCGTTAGGTCAAAACCGCCGCCAAACCACCAGATAGGTGTCTCACCTTCTTTTTCGGCGATGAAAAAACGCACATTGCAATGAGTAGTGGGTGCATAGGGGTTGTGAGGATGGAAGACCAACGATACTCCCATCGCTTGAAAACCGCGCCCTGCTAAGTTTTCGCGACCGGCGGTGGCGGAGGGGGGAAGGTTATCTCCGAACACGTGAGAGAAATTAATACCGGCTTGTTCGAATACTTTGCCGTTACTGAAAACCCGACTTCGGCCACCGCCCCCGGCATCCCGTTGCCAAGCGTCTTCGGTCAACGTTGCTGTGGGGTCAAGTGTGGTAATAGCACTGGTGATGCTTTCCTGAAGACTGGTCAGGTAGGCGGCTACTTTGGTGATATCGGTTTCAGGGTTCATGCCCTATTATCGTAATTGTTGGCCGCTGACGCCATCGAAAATTGGGGTGGGGCCGGTAAGGTCACCGACTGGCAATTGTAAAACGTAGTTGATGCCATCGTTAAAGGCTTCCTCAACGGCTTTGGCATAAGTGCAGGCGGCATTTCCGCTAACATTTGCAGAGGTCGACACCAGTGCGTGGCCGCATTGTGTGCATAGTTCGGCGGCGGGTTGATGGGCGGTGACTCTGGCGGCAATTGTATTTCGGCCGCCTGTAAGAAGCTCAGGCGTTCCTGCAGTGCAAGGTAATATCCATGTCACAGGGCCGGGCCAAGTGGTGCCTAATTTTTGTTCGATGTGCGTTGGCAAGGTGTCGACGTAAGGTGACAATTGCTGACGATCAGCTGCAATCAGGATCAGGCCTTTATCTGCTTCACGTTGTTTTAGCGATAACAGCAGGGCGACCGCTGCGAGGTCAGCGGGGTTGCATCCGAGCCCATACACACCCTCTGTGGGGTAGGCGACAATGCCTCCATTGCGCACGGCGGCGGCTGCCGCCGTGATATTGCTGCCTGATTTACTCAGCTTTAACTGCTTCCGAGCCGGAGTCATCGCCGCCAGCCTTGGCTGCTACTTTTTTCTTCGCAGTGGCTTTTTTCTTAGAGCTGGCTTTCTTTTTAGACGACTTCTTTTTTGCACTCGCCTTCTTTTTGGCGACCGTCTTTTTAGCGACGGCTTTTTTCTTGGCGGCGGCTTTCTTTTTGCCGCGGCCACGTTTTTCCGGCGCTTCGTCAATGAGCTTTTTGGCGGTGGCGAAGTCAATTTCAAGCGGCTTTTCTTTTAGATCTTTAGGCAGCTTGGCGTTTTTTTCACCGTTGGTTAAATAAGCACCCCAGCGTCCGTTGTGGATCTGGATCTTGGGGTCTTCGTCGAAAGCCTTGATGACTTTGTTTGCATCGGCTTCTTTCTTTTCAGCAACGATTTCACAAGCGCGCTCCAGGGTGACGGTGTAGGGGTCGTCACCGTCTTCCTCTTTCATGGAAGCGTATTTTGTAGTTAGTGCAGTAGCATCTTCTTCATAGAAGTCGTATTTGACGTAAGGGCCAAAGCGGCCTATGGCAACAGTAATTCTGTCACCATCAGCATTTTCACCTAGCTTGCGCGGTAGTTTGAAGAGCTCCATGGCATCTTCAAAGGTGATTTTAGCCATTTTCTGGCCAGGTCTCAGGCCTGCAAATTTTGGTTTGTCTTCGTCGTCCTTGGTTCCAATTTGTGCAAACGCACCGAATCGACCTACCCGAACTGAAAGTGGTTTACCTGATTCAGGATCAGTGCCTAATTGGCGAGCTTGTTTGGCTTCTTCGATTGAGACATTTTCTTCTTTGTCTTGAACCTGCGCATCGAAGGGGTCCCAGAATTCACGTATTACCGGCACCCATTCTTTTTCACCACGGGAGACGGCATCGAGCTCATCTTCAAGATTGGCAGTGAAGTCATAGTCGACATATTTAGTGAAGTGCTTTGACAAAAAGCCGTTTACAACGCTGCCAACATCAGTTGGGGTAAAGCGCCTGGCATCCATTTCAACGTATTCACGATTTTGTAGTGTTGAAATGATACTGGCGTATGTTGATGGGCGACCAATACCGAATTCTTCCAGTGTTTTAACAAGTGTTGCTTCTGTAAAGCGTGGCGGTGGCTCAGTGAAGTGCTGATCAAGATCAATGTCTTTTATATCGAGTTTGTCGCCATTGTTCAGATCGGGCAGGCGTTTTTCTTTATCATCACCGGCTTTTTTATCGTCGACATCTTCGAGGTAAAGTTTCATAAAGCCCGGGAAGCGAACTGTTGAACCACTGGCGCGAAAAACGTTACCTTCTCCACAGCCTAGATCAACACTGACTTGATCCATCGTTGCATGAATCATTTGGCAGGCAACGGTTCTTTTCCAGATTAGTGAATAGAGTTTGAACTGATCATCTTTAAGGAATGACTTAATGCTTTCAGGAGTCTTGGCTGCCGATGTAATTCGCACGCACTCGTGGGCTTCCTGTGCATTTTTAGACTTATTCTTATAAAAGTGTGGGGACTCGGGCAGATAATCTTTGCCGTAAGTTTTGCCAATGTGCTGGCGTATATCAGCAATGGCGTCTTGTGACAGCGTTACGGAGTCAGTACGCATATAGGTGATTAAGCCCGCAGCGCCATCACCGGTGTCTATTCCTTCATACAGCTGCTGCGCTGTTCGCATGGTACGTTGTGCTGAAAATCCCAGCTTGCGCACGGCTTCTTGTTGCATGGTCGACGTAGTAAATGGTGCTACCGGATTACGTTTTCGTTGTTTCTTTTCAACGTTATCGACTGTCAGTTGGCCGTTGGCCGCTTTATTAAGCAGCGCTTTCACCACCGCGGCACGCTCGCCGTCGGTGATTGTGAACTGACGAAATTTTTCCCCTTCAAGGGTAAATAACCTAGCGGTGAATTCTGTGTTGTCTTTGGTCAGGTCAGTGGTACAAGTCCAGTATTCTTCAGGGATAAAAGCGTCTATTTCTTGTTCGCGTTCCACGATCAGGCGCAATGCGGGGCTTTGTACCCGGCCGGCTGACAAGCCTCGGCTAATTTTTTTCCACAATAACGGTGATAGGTTGAAGCCTACTAGGTAGTCAAGTGCGCGCCGTGCTTGTTGAGCGTTAACCAAGTCATAAGACAGTTCTCTCGGGTTGGCGACAGCCTCTTGTACGGCGGCCTTGGTAATTTCATGAAAAACCACGCGCCGAACGGTTTTGTTTTCCAGCAGCCCTTGTTCACGCAGGTGCTCGACCAGGTGCCACGAAATGGCTTCACCCTCGCGATCCGGATCCGTTGCTAGCAACAAGTGATCAGCTTTCTTCAGTGCCTTGGTGATCGCGTCAACGTGCTTTTCGTTGCGCTCGATCAATTGGTACTTCATTTCGAAGTTAGATGCGGTGTTCACCGCTCCTTCTTTGGGTACCAGATCGCGGACGTGACCGTAAGAGGCGAGCACGTCGTAATCCTTTCCAAGGTACTTCTTGATAGTTTTACCCTTGGCAGGCGATTCGACAATTATTAGGTTTTTACTCATTTGTTCTTTAGCTGGTGCCTTAGCGTTGAGCGGTGTCACGTGCGTTATTAGTAGCACTGTTAAGCGAGGTTTGCGCGATTTTCCGATTTAGAAAGTTTTCTGGTGCAGTGCATGTATATAGAAGTACCCCGAGGGCTTTTAAACCATTTTTGACTGATGCGCCAGTCTGAATTTGATATTTTTTTCCCCTGGTTGTTGCAACTAGGGTGTTTCAATTGAGGGCTGGTGGTTGGTTAACTTATTGTTTTAAGTTGATATTGTGTGTTTCAAAGTTCAGGTTCAGCGTCATTTATAATGGACGTTATTTTTCTGTGATAATTTTCTGATATTTGCCACCGGCGACGGTTTCGATCGATCCGTGCAATTCGAGTTCGAGGGTCAAATTGGTGATGGTGATTATGTCATAGCCGGTGACTTCGACCAGTTCATCGAGTGATAGCGGCTCATACTCGATGGCTGCAACCACGGTGGATTGCTTGTCGTTATCAGCGGCATTAGTGAATTTTTTTGGACAGGCCTTAGTGCGGGGAATTGTTGCCTCTTTATTCAACGCCGGCAACGTTGGCGAAGGGTTCTTTGGAGCTGTGGCGGTGTCTGGATTGGTCACAAAATCTATTGATTTGGGTATCACTGGTGCTAGCTGTCGAAGAATATCAGCGCTGGTTTCGACTAGGGTAGCGCCGTCTTTCAGCAGCGCGTGAGAGCCCCGCGCCTGAGGGTTGTCGATATTGCCTGGAATCGCGAATACTTCCCGACCCTGTTCAGTGGCGTGTGCGGCGGTGGTTAATGTGCCACTTTTTAATGCGGCTTCGACCACCAGAGTGCCGTAGGACAGCCCGCTGATGATTCGATTACGTCGTGGGAAATAGGCTGGCTGGGGGTTAGTGCCGATAGGAAATTCAGAGATTATTGCACCACTGGCTGCAATTTCTTGAGCGAGTGACTGGTGTGAGGCTGGATAGACGCGATCAAGGCCTGTGGCAGTGACGGCAACGGTAAAACCGTTAGCATCTAAGGTGGCGCGATGGGCGATGGCGTCTACGCCTAACGCCAGCCCGCTTGTGATGGTGATACCGAATGAGGCTATTTCACCAGCCAGCCGCTGTGCGTTAACCTGGGCTCCCGGTCCGGGTTTGCGGCTACCGATGATGGCGAGTTGCGGGGTTTGAAGAACTTCAGGGTCTCCACGTACGTAGAGCACGATGGGTGGGTCTGCTATTTCTTTTAACAGGGCAGGGTAAAGGGCTGAGTCTAGTGTTAGTACGTGACGGTCATCGCCCTCCTGCAACCAATTAATGTCAGCGTCAATGAGTGCTTGATCGACGTTGTTCATCGCTGCAATCACTTTGCGTGACAAACCTATGTCGGCGAGCTTACTGTCTGACGCACTGGTGATGGCATCGACCGAACCGAAGCCGGCCAATAATTTTCGTAACAGCTTTGGCCCTAATCCACGGGTATGAACCAGACTAAGCCAAGTATTAAGCTCGGTCATGAGCACAGCAAAGGGTAGGGTTAACTAAAGATGGCACATCGATCTACTAATACGCAG
>JALZUX010000508.1 GCA_023301405.1 Granulosicoccaceae bacterium
CCGATCAGTGCACTGATCCAAACTCCGCCAACGATGAATGGACAGACAACTGTGTCATACAGCGCTTCGGCACCTTCGCCCAAAGTTCCTACGCTCAAGGCATTCAACGCATACTCTGGTGCCAATCTGCCGGACTTCAAAGCACTTCTTCTATTACTGCCTTTTCTGACGGCGCTTTTGGACCGGGTACGGCTCAGGCACTGCGTGACTACCAAACAGCAAACAGTCTAGTTGTCGACGGTATCGTTGGGCCCGCCACCTGGAATTCACTACGAGCGCAACTCAACCTGATCGACTTCTCTGCCACAATAAACGGATTCGATACCTACGGAATTATTGGCTGCGATGCCACCACAGTACAGTTTTTTCAAGAAGTTGCCGGCTCAGGTACATTTGACGCCAATGGTGACGAAGTACCTGATTTACTTGGCTGGAAAATGGCCAGCACTCCGGGCAGCACAGTCCAAGTTGATTTTTCCAGCGGCCCTGCACAGTAGGATACAAACCCACCAATATGAGATCTACAGCTATCTCTAAATCGATGTTTATAATCATACCGCTCGCCATTGTGGCGGGTGGTTGGTTATTTCTGAGCAACAAGCCAACACAAGAGCACCCTACCCCCACGCCGATTGAATCCTCGAACAGCATTGATTCAACGAGCACTAAATCCAACGTCGTTCAAGACTACTCAACAGAGTCTGATTCAACGCCGACCACGCAGACTGACAATCTCCCCGAGGTCACTGACTTACAAAACCAACCCGCGGCTGAAAACAATACGTACTACGATACCGAAGCCAGCACCATTGGTATCGAAGTACTAAGCGATACTGATTTCAACACACTGCAATCGCGGCTTCGCAATGAACCGGAATTACTTCAAGCACTACTGACAGAGTTTCGCTTTAACACCGACCCTGAACGGGCAAAAAGAATCGCCGCGCTAGTCGGTGACTTAAACAACCCTGAAATCATCAATGCGGCAAAAGAGTTGGTTTATTCGGGTAACCCTGAATCACAACGCATTGGCCTTGACCTCCTGAGCCGCTTGCAACCAAGAAACAATGAAGCCCGCGACATCGCCATAGAACTTCTTTCCAGTGAATCAAATCCTGCACTTTTGGTCTCTACATTGAATGTACTGGCCACCCCCAATCGTGCAGCCACTGACCAACAACGGGTACAGCTAATTGACAACCTGAATCTACTGTCTACCCACTATGACCCCTTAGTTAGAAGCCACAGCATAGACCTACTGGGCAGATGGAACCCAGGCGGCGCAAGCAACACAATATTAGCCGCAGGCTTAGCCGATCAAGACCCAACCGTTAGAGCCCGATCAGCCACCGCATTTATTGGCAAAAGCAACGTTGATGAATCAGCAATCTTTGGACTCTTGGCTGTTGCAGAAAACAGCAATGAAGTAAAAACAACACGTCAGGCCGCGTTGTACGCACTGAAAAAAATGCAGTTACCACCAAGCGTACAAGTCCGCTATGACCAAGCTGTTATCACCGTGCGTCGTACTCGCCAGTAATCCTTGATTGTGTTATGCCAGCCGTAATTCGGGTGTTTGCCCAGACCTGTCGAACCATTGCAGACAAATTAGTAATTTCTAACGATTTTCTAACACTGGAAACTTCTCAGCTCCCTACATCTCTTATTTGATAACCGATATGAATGTAGGCAGCCGTCTTACAGGTAAAAAAAGCGCTCGCCGAAGAGAAACTAAAAAAACAAAGCTGGCAGGGACATTTCTGCACGGTAGTGGCTATTAAAAAGTTCTCACCCGCAGTACCTTCACCCCCAAGCAAGGGCTGGTTTATTCTTACCAGCCCTTTTTTACCGTAACTATCAACTCGTTTAAAAAATCATCATCGCCGCCCGATTAATAGAAACAGTGCTATGTGACTATTCATCAATGCGGCCGTCGTGCCTGGCCAATCAATGGTAGGGGTAGGGTTCGCGAACATATACAAGGCATTCGAAAAGCCGGCCAAGTCACCGGCGACGCAGCGCCCATCGACGCGACCAGCCCACTTTATATCGCGTTGACTTTATCGACCACGAATTCTCGGGTCAAGTGCATCACGCAAGCCATCACCCATATAGTTAACACTAAGTACGGTTAATGAGATGGCAAGACCGGGCCAGATAACTCGCGCCGGGGTCAATTGCATGAAGTTAGCGCCATCATAGAGTAACCGGCCCCACGTGGGAAAATCAGAAGGAAACCCTAACCCCAGAAAGCTCAAAGCAGACTCGGTGATAATTGCATTTGCAATACCCAGCGTAGCCGACACCATGATCGGGCTTAATACGTTGGGCAGTATGTGACGCGTAATGATGCGTCTTGAAGGTGCACCGATACTTCTTGCAGCAATCACAAACTCTTGCTCTTTTAATGTCAATACATCACCGCGTACGATTCTGGCGGTTTGCATCCAACTGGTGATGCCGATCACAAACACAATCAAAATGAAAATGCCGGTCTCTGGTCCAAATACCGATCGCAGCGAATCACGGAACAACATGATGATCACCAGCAGCAATGGCAACAACGGTAGTGCAAGAAACAGATCAGTTAAACGCATTAACGGGCCGTCAAGCTTTTTGAAAAAACCTGCCATCACTCCAATTGCAGCCCCCACAAACAGCGACAATAACATGGCCACTACGCCGACCAACAAAGATACCCTGCCACCAGCCATCAACTGTGCAAATGTATCGCGGCCAAGATTATCTGTGCCCATCGGGTGCGCCCACGACGGGCTTAAGTTTTTGTTACGAATATCCAGATACTGCGGATCAAGAGTGTGAATATATGGACCAACCACGACCACAAAGACGATAAACAAAAACACTACAGCGCCAACCACCGCGCCCTTGTGTGTTCGAAATTGCGCCCAGACATCACCCCATAGGGATCGATGCTCTGGCATTTCTTCTACAACAACAGACTGCGCCGGGTTATTCATAGCGAATCCTCGGGTCCAGCATGCCGTAGAGAACATCGGCGATCAGATTAAAAAACACAATAAGTACTGCGAAAATAAAAGTCAGTGTTTGAACCAACGGGATATCAGCGCCCTGAATACCAATGATGAGTAGCTGTCCCAGCCCGTTCACCCTGAAAATTTGCTCGGTAATGATGGCACCACCAAAAATTTGCGGTATACCCAAAGCGATAACAGTCACCACAGGGATCAGGGAATTTCGCAGTACATGCACCAATACCACTACGCGCTCTTTTAAGCCTTTAGCACGCGCAGTGCGAACATAGTCCTGCGACAAATTATCTAACATCGAGGCGCGCATAAAACGCGACAACTGCGATGCGTTAAACAACGCCAGCACCATCACCGGCATCACCATTTGCTTAAACTGCACCCAGAAGCTCGCGAGGTCAGTAACCTTATGGGTGGTGTCATAGATTGACGGAAGCCAACCTAGTGTCGAGCTAAAAAGCACAATCATCACCAGACCGGTAAAAAAGGTAGGCACTGAAAAACCAATCATAGAAATAAAAGTACCGATCTGATCAAAAATCGAATACTGCTTGTAAGCCGATATAACGCCAATGGGAACTGCTATCAGAATACCTACAACGTAAGAGAGACCAACAACCCAAAGCGTCTGTGGCATACGCTCGACGATAAGATCAACCACAGGGCTGCGGGTGGCCCATGACTGAACTCTTAAACGATTTTCACTATCGCCAATAGAAATACCGAACCATTGCTCAATAATATTCAGAGGTTCATTAATAAAAAACTGCTGCAGCCACTTCAGATAGCGAATTGGGAACGGCTCGCCCAAGCCAAGTGATATTCTTATTTTTTCGCGTACTTCAGGCGAAATGGTAAGCGGCAAATTACCGGTGGGATCATTCGGAGCCAGATCCAGGATCGCAAAAATTAAAAAACTTATAACAAGAAGTGTTGGTATCGCGAACAACAATCTGCGGATTGTGTAATTAAACATGCAAAGACAGTCTTTTTGACAGAATCAAAGTTGGTGCCGGTCGCTAGCGACCGGCACACACACTTACTTTTACTTGGCGCGCGACCAATCAGCAACGTTCCAAAGCTCAGAATCCCACTCATTCATAAGCACACCTTCAACAGTGTTCGCATGAGCAGATACACCACCACGGTGGATCAACGGGATAATTGCACCTTCTTGCATTAACATATCGTTCATTTGCTTAGCAAGCTCAGCGCGATCTTCAAGCTTTGAAGTGACTGCCATTTCAGCAACCAATGCATCATAGTCAGCGCTGCAATAACGCGGCATGTTGTCACCGAGCCACTGATTTTCAGGACTTGGGATTTCTTTACAAGTCCAGTTGGCCATGTAGTTTTCAGGGTCAGTACCATCAAAGTTGTTGGTGTACATTTCTATATCAGCAAAAAACTTTTGAAAGGTATCAGGGCTTGACTGATCACCACCGAAGAACACAGATCCGTCAATATTACGCAATTCTGTTTCTACACCGATCTCCTGCCACCACTGCTTAACCAGTGCCTGAGTGGCCTGACGAACAGAATTGGTTGAAGTCTGATAAAGGATAGACAGCTTCACACCATCTTTTTCACGTATGCCGTCACCACCGCGAACCCAGCCAGCGTCATCAAGCATTTTGTTGGCAGCAGGGATATCCTGACCAAGACATGAATCATTAGCTGTTGATGCATAGATAGCCGGGGCTGGTAATACATTACAAGTAGGCTGTCCGGCTTTGCCGTAGCCCACCTCAACCAGAATTTCGCGGTCTATCGCTTTTGACAATGCCGTTCTTACAGCACCATCAGATAAGAATGGATGTGATCCACCTTCAACAGTAGCGCGTTTGTCACCCAGAGCTGGATCAGGGTTAGTCATGTTAACCATCATTCGCTCTACAGAGGTACCGAACGAGGATACAACAGTGCCTTTACCGGCCTCTGCCATCTTAGACAGAATTTCAGGCTCTACCTGAAGGTTCCAAGCGTAGTCGAACTCACCGGTTTCCAGCACTGATCGAGCAGCAGACGCTGCATCACCACCACCCTTCAAGACTGCAGATGAGAAAGCCGGTTTTGCCGGATCACGATAATTAGGATTGGCGTCATAAGCGACAACGTCGTTCGCTTTAAATTGAGACACAACAAACGGACCAGTACCAATAGGACCAAAATTCGCGTCAGTACACTCTGGCGCTTTGGCACCCATGCAATCTTGAAACTGTGCTTTTTGCAGCACAGGCACTTGTGCACCTACAAAAGGACCGTAAGGAAAAGGCTTTGCCACAGAGAAATTAATCTTAACGGTTGAATCATCTATCACTTCAACGCTTTCAACATCGGTGAAGTTTGATGCTTGCTGACAGCCACCTTCAGGATCAAGGCAATATTCAGCGGTGAACGCAACATCAGCAGCAGTGAATGGAGTGCCGTCTGACCATGTTACGCCATCGGAAATTTTCCACGTAATGCTCTTAAGATCTTCGCTTACGCCGCCGTTTTCTACCGTCGGAATTTCATCGACAAGGTTGGGGACCATCATGCCTGTTTCATCGTAATGGGCAAGTGGCTCAACAACCATGCTTGCTCCTTCGATGTCTTTGGTACCGCCAGACAAATAGGGGTTCAAAATAGATACTGCTTGCCAGTAAATGATATTTAACTGGCCATCAGAGCCACGCTCAGCCAATGCTGAGCCAGCATAAAGGCTTGCAGCAACTGCGGTGCAAAGTAGTGCTTTTTTCATATCGAATTCCTCTGTAAAAATTTGCGTTTGCTAGCAATAAAAACCAATTATTGATAGCACCAACGATTTACTACAATAGATCACTGTACCATATGACAGGCGATGAAACGCCCGTCTTCCAGTCCACGCCACGGAGGTGTTTCACGCTTGCAACGCTGTTCTGCTATTGGGCAACGTGAAGAAAAATTACACCCGCTGGGCGGATTCGCAGGGCTTGGTACATCCCCTTTTAAAATGACTCTTTCACGCACTGCTTCTTTTTCCGGATCAGGTTCCGGTACCGCAGAAAGCAGCGCTTTAGTGTAAGGATGACGCGGTGTTGAGTACAATTTATCGCGTGGCGCTAACTCTACTAGTTTGCCAAGATACATCACCGCAATACGGTCAGCAATATGGCGCACCATTGATAAGTCGTGACTGATGAATAAATAGGTTAACTGATGTTGCTTTTGCAGATCTTCCAACAAGTTAACCACCTGCGCCTGAATAGAAACATCTAACGCCGCAATGGGTTCATCGCAGACGATGAATTTGGGTTCGAGCGCCAGTGCTCTGGCAATACCAATACGTTGGCGCTGCCCACCTGAAAACTCATGTGGATAACGGTTTTCAAAATCCGGGTTCATACCAACCGCATCTAGTAGCTCGCGGGTGCGCTCGCGCTTTTGTCTTCGCTTAAGCTTGGTGTGTTCATCAAGCGGCTCGGCGATGATTGACCCGACCGTCATTCGAGGATTCAGGCAAGCCTGTGGATCCTGGAAAATCATCTGCATATCGGTTCTTGTTCGACGAAGTTCATCACCTTCAAAATCAGTGATATCTACACCATCGAGTACAATACGGCCAGCGGTAGGTTGGTAGAGTTTCAGGATTGCACGCCCGGTGGTTGATTTGCCACAACCGCTCTCACCAACCAGACCTAACGTCTCACCACGAAACGTATTGAAGGTAATATCATCAACCGCTTTAACCTCGCCAACCTGGCGACGCATTAAGCCTTTAAAAATAGGAAAATGCATTGACAAGTTGGTTACCTGCAACATCACATCAGATTCAGTATCGGTATTAACAACCCCCGAACCAGACCCTTTAACTTCGGCATTGGCAGACATCAGAACGTCTCCCGCATGGTTATTTCTTCAGGTGGGTGTTGAACATTTCCTGACTCATATTGTGGATGCCGTAACCAGCACGCTACCTGATGATTTCCGGCCACATTAATGATAGGAGGGTTTTCTTCCAAACAGCGATCAAAGGCAAACTCACACCGCGGTGCAAAAGAGCACCGAGTCGGTGCTTTGGATAAATTGGGGGGTTGCCCGACAATAGAGTACAGCCGTTCAGAACGAGTAGCATCAATGCTTGGCATGGTCGCAAGCAGTGCTTTGGTGTAGGGATGCTGAGGGTTTTTAAATAATTCTTTCACCGGCGCATGCTCTACTATTTCCCCGCCGTACATTACGATAACTCGATCAGCAATTCCGGCCACCACGCCAAGATCGTGGGTAATCCAGATAATACCCATTCCCTCATCACGCCGAAGATCACGCACCACCTCAAGTATTTGCGCCTGAATGGTTACATCAAGAGCAGTGGTGGGTTCATCAGCAATAAGCACCTTTGGCTCACAAGCCAACGCCATGGCAATCATCACTCGTTGACGCATACCACCCGAAAACTGATGAGGAAAATCCCTAAGTCTGTTTTCAGGCTCGGCGATACCCACTTTGCCTAATAATTCTGCCGCACGCTTGCGAGCGTCTTTTTTACTTAAATCAAGGTGCTGCCTGACGGCTTCGACTAATTGGTAGCCAACCGTAAAAACCGGATTAAGGGATGTCATCGGGTCTTGGAAGATAAAACCGATCTCACCGCCACGAAGTTCCCGCAATTCATCGTCTGACATGGCCAGCACATCGCGACCTTCGAACAAAATAGATCCGGATACAATTTCAGCTGGCGGCGATGGCAACAATTTCAGCACCGACATCATGGTGACTGACTTTCCCGAACCACTCTCCCCTACCACGCCCAGTAATTCACCAGTGGCTAAACTAAAGCTGACATTGTTAACGGCGTGCACTTCGCCATCACGGGTATGAAAAATGGTTTTGAGTTCGTCGATCTCCAGTACCGTTTGCGGCAATGGCTTATTGGGCGATGATTCAAATTGTGTCATTCGGATTTATAGCCTGCAGTCGTTCTCTCACTAAACCATTATCAAGGACTGCGCGCAACTGTATCAGGTGCAATTCAGAAACTTTTAGAAATTGACAGCTCAACAATCTGGCAAAACAGCTATTGCACGAATACAGCAGCAGGTGCATATTCACTAACCCTTTTGACTTTAAAAGCCCATCAGATGCCCACGATCAACCGATTCGCCGACCTGCTGCCCGAAATTACCGAATGGCGCAGAGATATCCATACGCACCCCGAATTGCAGTTCGACGTGCAAAGAACCGCTGCACTGGTCGCCGAAAAGCTACGTGAGTTCGGCGCTAATGAAGTAGTCGAAGGCATTGGACGAACCGGCGTGGTTGGACTCATCAAAGGCAGAAACACCACTGGCGGAAAAGTCATTGGACTGCGAGCCGACATGGACGCACTACCAATCATCGAGGCATCCGGCGTCGCCTATGCCTCTCTCACTGAAGGCAAAATGCACGCTTGCGGTCACGACGGCCATACCGCCATGTTGCTCGGCGCTGCCAAGTACCTATGCGAAACGCGCAATTTTGATGGCAGTGTTGCGGTCATATTTCAACCGGCTGAAGAGGGCGGCGGTGGCGGCCGTGAAATGGTCAACGACGGCATGATGGATCGCTTCGACATTCAACAAGTCTTTGGCATGCACAATATGCCCGGCATTCCAGTAGGAGAATTCGCCATAAGGCCCGGACCAATCATGGCCGCGGCCGATCTATTCTCCGTAGAAATTACCGGCCGCGGTGGCCATGCAGCCATGCCGCACAACGGAGTTGATCCAACGGTCGCCGCCGCCCAAATTACACTGGCTTTGCAGTCCATTATTTCCCGCAACGTTGATCCAATGGAATCCGCTGTAATATCGGTAACGTCGTTCCAAACAGATACCGATGCCTTTAACGTGATACCGCAAACCGTTAACCTGAAAGGCACGGTCCGCACACTATCCCCCGAGGTACGTGATTTACTTGAAAAGCGCATGACTGAAGTCATCGAAAACACCGCCATCGCGATGGGCACAACCGCAAATTTCACTTATAACCGAAACTACCCTGTGGCAGTAAACGCTGCTGTAGAAACCCAATTCGCTGTTGAGGTTGCAAAATCAGTTGCCGGTGATACGAAAGTCGATGCTGACACACCGGCAGTAATGGGCGCTGAAGACTTTTCGTTCATGTTAAACGCCAGACCGGGTGCGTTTATTTTTATGGGTAATGGTGATACCGCTACACTACATCATCCCGAATACGATTTTAATGATGACGCGATTCCGCACGGCTGTTCATATTGGGTGCAACTGGTTGAGCAGGCTATGCCGGTGAGCTGAAGATATTACCCGCGGGAGGCTGCCTGATTAGGTGATGTTCTTGTCGGGCTGTTATGTTGGGTGGTGCTCACGCCAGGGGTTTCTATGGTAGGAGTCGCCTTCCACGGGAGTCACTTTTTAACAGACCCAAGCCTATGAACTATGGCTGACAAAAAGTCTCTTTTCAACCTTAAGGCCCTACAAATGGGGGCTCATAATAAAACTGCTATCACTGGTGTCACTAACTCCGCCAACAACCTGAATATACTTTGCAATGCTTGTCATGATGACAGTGAATACTTCTCGGGCGAAGCCTATTAGAGGTGGCTTTCATACAAATACAAACATGGATATGATTTCGGGTACTCACATCGAAAGCACACTCTCAACGCTATAGCGGAATTTTGCCAACAGCAAGGAAT
>JALZUX010000509.1 GCA_023301405.1 Granulosicoccaceae bacterium
AGTTTTATAAGATAACAACGATACCTATCGACAATCTTAATTATTCGCGCAAAGAATAAACGGCAGCCAGAGATGCAGATTCCGGCGATTGAAAAGGCTTGCTGTTTTAATTTGATTCGGTTTGTCTTGTGGAAGTTGCCGTAATACATAACCAAGAAATCGCAATCCCAATGTAGGGCAACCCCCAACGAGCCTAACATTTTTTAGGTGTGGTGCAACGATGTTACTTCAATATAGCGGCAAGGGTACTTCAACCAAAAAATGTCAAGCCAGACCTCTTGCGTAACATTCTATTAGAGGTTTTAAGATAAGTTTATAGTACCTATAAGCTTGTCTTTCTGGTTCATACCTCTTTCATTCTATGAATAATGATTTTGTGACTAGTCAGGGCGCGCCTGTGAAGGCTGGTTACTGAATAGTGGGAGGAGGACTTCGCACACAACATACATGGGTATTTGAGCACGAACGGACACAGACACGACGGGTATGCTCTATAAGTGACGGCTTGCACCACTACTGTGTGGTTAATGGTGCTGACGATCAACTCGCGCTCAGTTAGTACGATCTGTTACGACAACGCCGCTACGGCGCTCAGCTGTACCAACAACACAGACAGGTCCTTTTTTATAACATTGGGGAATGATGCGACGAGCGCCCGACGCTGGCGCGTTATAGATAGATTTATAGCTTACGAGCGCGTCTGGCGCGATAAGTGGAAAAACACCACAGACCCCGAAGGGCTCGTTGGACGAACCATCAGGAATTAGCCCCCCATCTTTCAAACTGCTAAAGCCAGCCTGAAAAAGCAACGCTCCCCGATAGGGAGGATTACAATTTCTATCAACAAAAAAACGATTTTAAGCGAACAAATCAACCAGATTCCGACCACCCTCAACACCGCGAGCACGCAATGGCAGATCCGTAGCTGCTGACGGCTGCTGCTGCCTTGCTTTATTGCGCTCAGCCCCTGAGTCACCGGTGAATTGTTCGGCAGCCGCTTGTTGCTGGCTTGATGACTGTTCTTCGCTTTGGCCACCGTCGCCTAAAGTTATATCAACACTTGAATAGCCCTGCTCCATCAGTTGAGCTCGTATTTTCGGCAGCATCATTTCAAGCGCTTCCCTGGTCATCGCCTGAGCCGCGTTGATGTGAACGCTCAGCTGGTCGTTTTGAACATCTATTCCGATCTTCAGTGCACCCAATTCAGCGGGATGCAACTGAATAGTCGCTGCACGTTGACCCTGCTCTAACATAAAACGAAGATTGTTTAGCGACTGGGACTGCACCGCTGCCTGATGACGCGGTTCAATAACAGCGCTGGGTCCGCCGGTAGCCCTTAATACGCTTAAACGGTCGGCCAGACTATCAGAACCCGATAGCGGGCTTAGCACGCTCAACTCCCGTACAGCTCCAAACTCTTTGACAGTGCTTAGCTCGACGCCCGGGTCACTTGCTTTGGTCGCTACCATCGCTTTGGTTTCTAACGCCTCTTTGATGATTCCTACCAGTTCTTTTTGCACCTCCATCTTCTTAAATACTGCTGGTTCTTTACTAGCAGCATCAACCGGAAGGCCGGGCATTTTGCCGTCATTTGTTTCAGTGCCAGTGACCGGCAGCGAAGTATTAGCGGACAAGGCAGACACACCCGCTTTATCAAGCAATCGAGTCGATGACTCTGGCATTTTACCTTCAGCATTGGCTGCCATAGAGCTGCCAATCAGCGATGCTAACGCTCCAACCTTAGCAGCGGGATCAGCGGCGTTGGCAGAATTTTGCACTATCTGCGCTTCTGCAACGGCAGCCGGTCTATTGAGTGTGGATAGAACAGCTAGCTCTGTTTTATCAGTTGTAGGTAGATCACCCCCGGCTAACTGTGCTTGTGTAACAGCCGCCTTAACCGCACCGTCAACTAGCATTTCCTCTTCAGCAATGGTTGACATTTCTGGATCATTCTTTAGAACGTCCAAAGGGTTTTCCATGGTCAGGGCCTGAGGCATCGCCACTGGTTTACGGCCAGCCGTATCGGTATCCGATGCTGCACCACTGGCACCAGCAGCGACCACTGCCCCATCAGCCGCTGGCTTGTCTTGCAGTTCTGCATCGCCCTCTGACTCCGCATGAATTGAATCAGCTTCACCATCACGATTCCCGGCTGCAGGTTCTCTTGGTGGTTTTTTTGAGTCAACATTGTTGCGTGACAACTCTTTGGCCGAGTCACCGCCTGGTGATGGTAAATTCGCCACCACCTCAGAATACCCCCCAGATCCTTGTGAACCCCCTGAAAAAGAACTTCCTCCTGAGGCCGAAGGGGGCTTGGAGGCAGGAATATCTCTAGGTAATTGGTCAATCATGCATAATCCCTGTTTTGAGACCCGGTAGTCATACAAAGTGATAACGGGTCAACACTATTTGCCGGCGGATTTCACCTGTTTGTAAATAAGCAATGAATCGGCCACGCCCCTCTGCTTTTTTTGTGACTGAAGTCTCACTTCAGACTGTTCCCGTTCGGACAATAGTTCCAGAGCTTTTACACGCGCTCGATCAGTTAGCCAACGCTTCTGTTCCACAATTAATAGACGCTGTTGTCGATGTAGCTTTTCAGCCACTTGCTGAATAGTCATATCAAGCCGCTCAATAAAGCACTGAGCATCGATTATAAGAGCAGGCACTGCAGCATTTGCCGCCTGATACTCATCGCGATAAGTTGATAACTGATTGAGCTGCTGCTGAAGCAGTTCAAATCGTTGCGCCACCACACGCACACGCTCTGCACTTTGACTTTCAACGGTTTTAAATCGCGGCAGACGCTTGGCAATATTGCTCAAAGCCAGGTTGGCTCTTTACGGTCACTGTGACCAGTTACGTTCAGTAACACGATACTACGTACCCGCTGCCGGGGCAGTGTGTGACGACACCGGTAACAACTGCTGAAGCTGGGCGATTGATTGCTTCAAATCAAAGCACTCATCAATGGATTGCTGCAGAAGCGCGGTAATAGCGGGCATTTTTGCAATAGCTTCATCCAGCAGAGGATCTGCACCTGAGTGATACATTCCCAGTGATAGCAAATCAACATTCTGTTGATAATGGGAATACAACCTGGCCAACTCAATTGTGCTTTGCTGGTGAACTGGAGTGGTCACTACATTTCTTAATCTACTGGCGGATGCAAGAATATCAATCGCAGGGAAATGCCCTGACTCAGCCAATGCGCGAGACAGAATAATGTGCCCATCAAGAAAAGACTTGGCTACCTCTGCCAACGGATCCTGTGTGTCTGTTGCTTCCATTAATAATGTATAAACCGCCGTAACAGATCCTTCAGAAGAACATCCTGCTCTTTCAAGCATCAGTGGCAAGTCAGCCATTACGGAAGGTGGGTATCCGCTCGCAACTGGTAATTCACCAGCGGCTAAGCCTAGCTCACGGCCCGCGTGCGCATAGCGGGTTAACGAATCTACCAATAAAAGTACATGATGGCCACGGTCTCGGAAATATTCAGCGATAGCGTTTGCATACCGTGCGCCAGAAACTTTACGAAGCGCTGTGTGATCGGCAGGGACAGCGACGACGACTGTGTTTTTTAATCCTTCAGGGCCTAAAATAGTTTCTACAAACTCTCGCACCTCACGGCCTCGTTCACCCAGAAGGCACACTACCGTAATATCGGCAGCGGTATGACGCGTCATCATGCCCAGCAAAACACTTTTTCCCAGACCACTCGCGGCAAAAAGTCCCACTCGCTGACCGCGCCCCAGTGTCAACACAGAATTAATAGCTCGCACCCCGACATCTAGCGGTTGTTCAATCGGTGCACGGCGCAGCGGATTTAGCGTTTGCGCATTCAAGCTAACTGGAGCAACGTTTGTGATATGGCCACCGCCGTCCATCGGGTCACCAACGCTGTCAATCACCCGCCCCAACAGGCCATAACCAACCGGCGCCCGCTGCCCATAGCCTTGCGGTGAAACAGCGGCCCCGGGTAGTAGGTCAGCATGATGGTCAAATGCAAACAGATGAGTTTCATCACCATCAAACCCAGTCGCTAGCGCTTCAATAACGTCGCCGGTAGAAGTCTTAACGTGGCAGATTTCACCACGCTGGGCAACGCATCCTCTGGCTGTTAACAAATGCCCCGAGAAGCGGGTAAGAACACCTTGAATCGGCAACCCTGGATACGCCACACCACTTCGCATATCACGCAACTGTTGCAAGCACTGATTGGGCTGGGGGTGCGACAATTCATTATCGGTACTCATCTTGATTGCCTCATTTCAGAGCCCCCGCACACACACGCTTTAGCATTTCATCAATACCCCCGTGAACATGACTGTTACCTCTGGATACAACAAATTGACCAGCGGCCATCGAGTTATCTGTCACCCAATCGATAGCGGTAAAATCAGGTGCTTCACCTTTGGCGTTTAGATCGACACCGTCTTTAAGCGCTTGCAAACGAGTAAGATCGTCAGGGTGCACAGACACCTGCACAGGACTAGACGCTGCTGGTAAGCGGGCCACGGCATCAGTGATAAATGAACCAAGCATCTCCGGTGAAAGCTGCAATTCATGCTTCACAATTGAACGCGCCATGTCTAACGCCAGTTCAAGTAGTTCGGCTGTTACCTCTTCAGTGACGCAACTCACCGGACTGGCAAGCACCTTAGCCATTGCCTGAACACTATCGAGCTGAGATTTCATCTCCGCCTCAGCGATCTTCAGCCCTTCTGCATACCCTTGCGCGTAGCCCTCAGTAGCCTTTTGTGATCCCTCAGCGGCACCACCCACACCTGATGACTCGGATTTATCAATGGCTGCCGCGCCTTCCCGCGGGCCGGGAACTAAAGTAACAACCGAACTTGATGATTTATTCAAGTCTGGAATCCGCCACTTCTCAACCACTCCTACCGCCGCTTTATTTGCAGGTACAATCCTCGATAGTGTCGGCATACTCATAATGCTTCCATCGCTTAGCTATTCGGTGCTTGAGCGTTTACTGATGAGATCGAACACCTAGACGAAATCATCACTGCTGCCTGCCATCATCATTCGACCTTCTTCAGTAAGCTTGGTCGCAATGGTCAGAACCTCACGTTGCGCTTCCTCGACTTCTGTCAATCTAACTGGACCACTGGCTTCGAGATCATCCTTCAATAAATCAGCAGCATTCTTTGACATATTTTTGAACACTTTGTCTTTCATTTCTTCACTGGCACCTTTCAGCACCAATAGCAATCGTTCATTTGGAACTTCACGTAGCAAGGTCTGCATGCCACGATCATCAGCACCGAGTAAGCTCTCAAAGATAAACATCTTAGCTTTTATCTTTTCACTCATGCCCTCTTGAAGCTCTTCAATCTGCTCAAGAATTTTTTCTTCCATGGCAGTAGGAACAACATTGAGAATTTCCGCTCCGGTTTTTATGCCACCCACGTCCGTCAGCAAATGACCGGGATTCTCCTGGAAACTCTGTGCAATTATTTCATCAAGCTCTTCTAGAGCTTCAGGGTGTATTGAATCAAGTTCAATTACCCTGACCAGCACGTCGGCTCGTACGTCCTCTGGTAAAAAACCCAACACTTCACCCGCGTGAGACCGCTGCAAAACACTTAATACGGCCGCTATCACCTGTGGATGCTCGTTAGAGATAATTTTTGCCACACTGCGCGCCGACATCCACTTTAAAGACTCCAGACCGATAGGTCTGTTTTCCTGTTCGATCTGCGCCAATACATTACCGGCTTTTTCCCGACCAAGCGCACGTACCAGTAGATCCTGAAAGTATTGCCCCCCTCCGAGGGAAGACTCATCTTGAACATCTTCAACAAATTTATCCAACGCCCCGGCTATCGCCGATTGCGATATTTTTGGCAAGCCATTGACTGCTTCACCAATGCTTTGTACCTCTTCCGGCTCAATGTACTTAAGCACACCCTCGGCATCTGACTCGCCAAGCGCCATCAACAGAATGGCAGCGTACTCGGGACCAGAGATACCGTCGCCATTTCCGGCTTTATTGTCAGGCACTTTTTTCTCCTGTTTCTACCCAGTCTTTAACAACACGAGCTACTCGCTTTGGATCGTCCCGCGCCATAGTACGGGCCATTAGTAGTATGTCGCCGTGCGCTTCCTTAACCCCGTTACCGCCTTTGTCCGAAGCGTCTTTTGCATCCGGGTCAGCATCACCGTCTTCACCATCGCCGGCACCAGAACGACCATCCGGTTTTACTTTTTCACGACGCAAAGCGACTAGTGCCGGTCGAATAATAAATAATGCGACCACTAATATGATTAGCGCTGCAACCCCTTGGCGGGCCAGAGTCCAGATCATCGGCTTCTCCCAAAGGGTAGCCTCAGCGGGTGGTTCAATTACGGCAGGAGGTAGAAATGATTTATTAAAAACAATCACTGAATCACCACGCTCCTCATCAAACCCAATCGCTTCGCGTACTAGCGCCGTAAAAAGCTCAATGTCTGCCTCATCGGGGACAGCTGCCGCAGGCTCAGCCCCGTCAACAGGCTCTGCGTCAGGCGCACCAGTACTGGTATCCAGTACTACCGCGGCGGACAAACGCAACACTCTTCCCGGTGCGTTTCTAATGTGCGAGATCTTTTTATCAAGCTCGTAGTTCTTAGTCAGGTTTCGCGTAATGTCGTTAGCCGGGTTGGGTTCTTCGCCATCCTCACCGTCAGCTCCTGCCGCTGGCTCGGGCGGTTGATTAGTGACCGCACCCGGAATACCAGTAGCGTCTCCAGCTCCCGCTGTACGACGGCGCTGATCCTGCTCACTACGAACTTGCGCCGAGTCAGGTTCAAATGTTTCTTGTGTTTCCTCTTCATAGGTAAAATCAACGTCAGCGGCAACACTGACTCGCAACCGATCAGGCCCTACCAGCGGTATTAATAGCTCTTTAATTCGTTGAACGTAGTGTTCTTCAAGTTTTCGGGAGTAAACAAACTGCCTGTCTGAAACTTCTGACAAGTCGTCATCAACACCACCGGAAAGCAGTGCACCCCATTCATCAACAATCGTTACGCGACTGGTTTCAAGGTAAGGCACACTAGAACTCACCAGGCTTTTTATCGCTCTGACCTGCTCTCGTTCAAGTGCACGACCAGCCATCATTTTCACCGTCACTGAAGCGCTTGCGTTACCTTGCTTCCTGACAAACGTGCTTCGCTTCGGCAACGCCAGGTGAATTCTTGCCGAGTCAATATTACGCAGATTGGCCACTGTGCGTGAAAGCTCGGACTCTAACGTGTGCTGATACCGGGCTAACTCAATAAACTGACTGGTGCCCAATGGCTGATTTTGACTGAAAATATCAGGCGTACTGGTACCACTAGACAGCAGCCCGATGCCAGCCAGTTCAATTTGCAACTCTCGCGCTTTACCACTTGGCACCAACACTAAGCCACTTTTTGAATCAACCTTATACGGCAAATTTCGTGAATTAAGATAGTCGGTTACCCGTGCAGTATCTGGTTGACTCAGGCCTGGGAACACAGGCACGTAATCCTTCATTGCCCAGAGAAGTAAACCTGACCCAAACACCATTGAACCAATAATAGCTAAGATAGCTACAATAATTCTTGGCTGCAGAATCCCCTGTAGATTACTCTGCCAAGTATTATTGTTGGCAGAAAATTGATCTTGATTAACCGCCACATTATCTGGATTCATAAATTACTCGACTCCCATAAGGCTGCTTCGCCACCACGGTTTGGAACACTGGTATCGTCAAACTCATTTTGTCTGGCCACGACATTCGCAGAATTTTCAGTTCGCGTTACCATTACAGAGGCATGCTCATTATTTGTTGATAGGCCGCGACAAACTTATTTCGCACTTGACTAAGCGCTTCAAAAGAAATGCGCGCCTTTTGAATTTCAACCATCACCTGAGGTAGGTTAACCGCAGGATCTCCCTGTTCGAATTTAGCCGCTAAACTTCCTGCGGTTACCTGCCGATAGCTAACATTGTCTAGTGCTTGCTTCAGTACAGGTGCAAACGGCTGAGATGGCTGAGCAGCTTGCAACGTAGTGCTGCCAACACCTGCGTCATTTGCCATCGCTGTCAATCGCGATAACAGCGCATCCCTATTTGCATCGATAGTATTCATTTGAGTCAGCCAACGATCTAAAAGAAGATCAGTCGAGGCAATTCCTATGCCCCTACTCAAACAACTTTATTAAATTG
>JALZUX010000510.1 GCA_023301405.1 Granulosicoccaceae bacterium
CCATTTATTAAAAGATGCCAACCCGACTTCGTTCGCTTGACAGTAGTCTGCAATGGTTAAGTCCGAGGCTTCTTGACCTTCTATAATAGCTGCCCATTGTTCTCGGCTACGGCGTTGATGACGGTTTCCCATGGAGTGCTCCGTTTTGTTTTAATAAAAAAACAGGAGAATTAGGAATTTTTACGCATCAGGCAACATGTGCTTGGTCGACCGCTTACCCCGAGCTAACCTTTGAGCTAGCACAAAACGGATCTAGAGCACCACTGAAATGAATCCGACATCATAGGGTGTTTTAAGGATCAGTCACATTTGATCGATAGTTAATTGATCGATTAGCCAAAGGGCAGGCAGAAAACTGGGCCGGCCCAGCAGATTGAAGCGAAGGCACTGTAGTCCAGTGGCCTGATATGAAATTACCGCATACAGATATCAACAGTCGGCGATGTGATTGTGCCGATAGTATTGCCGCATCAATCCCTACACGGTGCCGCGTTTCTGCGGCACCAGGCTTACTCTAGTGCTAACTGTTCTATCATAGGCATTTACACCCATTGAAATACTGTTTCAGATGGTTGGCAGTTTTACCATTCAGGTTGCTGCCTCCACATCTGTACCATCTTGTGGTCGTTGTTCTTTCTGTCCAAATCTATAGATGGAATCCTTGGGCTTTCGATAATCTTTAACAACGACACGATCAATGCGGTATTTGACGAACCCACAGATCAGTATCATGTACATTATCTCGAATATCATCAAATCAAGAAATATCGCAATTACAAAGAAACCTAGGTAAAGACAAGTCAGGAGATCTTCAATGTAGTCTCTATGAAGGCCGCCATGATAGACTGCGTCGGGTGGTCTTTTCTTTACGCATGCTAGAAACCTCATCCAGAAAAACCAGAGAAAGATAAGGCCTGTGATCACCCCATTATTAGCGGCAAATTGAAGAAAAGTATTGTGCGCGACGTGCCGTTTTGTATTGCTGTAATCTGGAAAAGCCATGATAAAATTCGATGTGCCCACTCCGAAAAGTGGATAATCCTGCATCATTCGAAAGCCGGCTTGCCATGAAACCAATCTAGGGTCTAGTGCTTCTTCCTCGGATTTAACGGTCGACTCTACTGCGTTGGCCACCTCGATCGTATCGTCCACTCGATTGAGCAAGACTCCACTTTGATAGATGACAGCCAGTACTAAGCCAACGATAATTCCTATAGAGGCCTTTTTATTGTAACTGCGAAAAAATATATAAATACATACAACGCCAACAGCCAGTAAGGCGCCACGGGATCCCGTGAGAAAGATAGCATGCCAGCTCAGCGGAATAAGGCCCCAGAATCCGTATCGAATAATGACATTTTGTCTGGCCACTCCAATATAGTAGAGAAGTGGAGTTGTAAGGACAAAGACCATTGCAAGGTAGTTTTCATCAAGGTAGACACTTCTGGGCATCCCTCCTAGTCGTCCGTTGTCTCCGAATAACCAGAACTCGCCGACGAAATACACTTTGTTAGCCCAGAGCGAGTAACAAAAGCAAACAAAAGCTAATGTATAAATTAGCCATTCGAGTTTCTTTCGGGTGTCGATAAGCAAAATTGCCACAAAGTAGAAGACGACAGTTTTATTGAACGTTTCCAGGATTACGGCTTGTGTGAGCTGCCCTTTTAATGGCTCGACGCGCACTAGGTAGTCGCTATACTCTGCTGATAGATTGACCCAGAGCGCCAGCATCGCCATGAGTATTGAGTGCGGGTATAGAAGTACCCGGTAGTTAACCAGCTTGATACCGGTGGCGCCGATAAGGCCAATTAACACAGCGGCTGTAATAGAGAGCCCAACCCTGCCTTCGCCAAATTCCTGTGGCCACATAGTTTGCATCTGGCCTACCGAGAACAGATAGTAAAATAATACCCCTACCCAGGGTGCCACAACGCCTAGAAGGCAGGCGAATGCAGTGAAAAGAACCGCTATAATTGTCATTTAAATGCTAATCCGCTAGTGCTTTTTTTGCCAGTGTATAATTTACTCGATGCAACCTTAATCATGATTGTCGAGTCAGTTCTATGCCTTTTACATAAAGTGTAAAAGATTTTTTGGAGTTCGAAAAAAGTTGCAACTCTTTGATGTTTTGCATGTCCATAAGGCGTTTTTTTGAATTTCCACCAAGTGAGAGAATTTTCTCAATGGGTATGAGTAGTTCGTTTAGACCGGGACTGATGTTAAAAGTTGTATTAAATCTGTCTTCATAATTGTTATCATGCTGCGCGTCGTGGATTCGAATTGCCAGATCCACTGTTTCTTTGTTTGGATTGAAAATATGTAGGGCTAAGTTGGTGTATTGAGTCCACTGCGAACCCGGCTCGTGAAAAATAACACCGCTATAGAGTTGCTTTGCAAAGTCCATGCGCAGTGACTGCTCGGCAGTGTTACCGGTGTCGGGTTTGAGGTTTTCAAGCGTGGTAACAGCGCCTCCAGTCGTGGAGATCATTGAGTCTATGAATGGATCGTTAAAATGTAATACTGCGGGCAAGGGGGATTTCAAGGCAATGTATCCAACAAGCTTGATTGTCGGTTTACTAACCCACAGAGAAATTGACACTGCTGCAAGCAGGTTAATTATTAATAAAGCAGGATGAAGTTTAGTGCGGTAGCGGTAGCTTGCGTAGCAAATCAAGCCTGTAAGTATACCGGCGAGATTTCGCCACATATCGTCGATCGAGGCGTTTCTGGCAGGCAGATAGAGTTGTAACAGTTCAGCTAACGCACCAATAAAAGTCAATACAATGACGATCAGAGTTGCTTTGGGTAAAAAATTCCAATGCAGCATTTTTTCAACTTGTGCACTGTAAATAACGGCAAGTGCGGCAAATAGGAAAAAGTGACCAACGTTTTGTACAGAGGACCAAGCCAGCCGGGTAGTTGGCAGTGTAATGAAAAGTAAAAGAGTAAGGCAAACGACTGCTGAGATGCACAGTATAATTAATGGATAGACACGGGCCCGCTCTGATCCTATGCTTTCGAGGCTAGGAAGCGACGTTTTTGCAGGTGTTTTTCTTGAGTAGCTCAATTTAGGCATTTGCCTGCTGCGTGACTCGGGTAGGGGTGACCGCTGGTTGTAGATCTGATCAAGGCTGCCGTCAGAATTTAAATAAGTTACCGTCTACAGAGATGAGTAGACCTGAAAAAAATCGTAGTAGATGCAAAATATCGTGTCGATTAACGAAGCACGTTGATTAACCCATCAACGATTATGCCAGCGTTATGAGCGTTTGATTACTTTCGGCTAAATAAAATCATTGTGGCCGCCGAAATAGGGTAATGCCGACAAGCAATTGTCCGTACTTTCACCAATATATTAGCGGCTGTAAATCTATTGAATGCAATAACCTATGAACCGATTCAGCTGTTACTGAGCCAGCCGGTATCGACCTCAGGGTGTCCTCAGGTAGTGACATTTGGTGTGCCATTCGCGGAAGGCCTGATTTCGAATGGAGGTGACTTGTCAGTAGTCACATCGACTGGAGAGCGCCTGCACACAGTGGTACGCGCAACGGCATTTTGGCCGGATCACAGCGTCAAATGGGGCTTGGTAAAATTCCTTTGCGGACAGATACCGGCTGAGGCGCCAGATTATTTCCTTGTTGATGATGGTGTCGGAAATGTGGAGACTCACACAGGGGTCAGTGTGCAGCACCTTGATGATGCAGTTATCGTCAGCGATGGTGAGTTAAGTTATCACTTTCGGCTGGATGGTGATCAATTGTTCCCTAGCGTTTTTTCAGCTGAGATCGAAGTTTGGTCTGCTGATGAATTTAGTGTTGGTTTGCTCGACGGTGACGGACATTCACTTTTTGTGGTAAAGACAGCCACGGAGGTTGTTCAACAAAATTCACTGGCCGCGCTTATTGAGGTTCGCGGTGTGATTGAGGCTGGGCTTCCACTGCCTATAAATGTGCTTTTTCGGTTTGAGATCACAGTCGAAAAGGTCTTGTCAGCAACAGTGGAAATTCACAACCCAAATAGAGCCATCCATACAGATGGAATTTGGGATCTAGGAGACGCGAATTCATTTAATTTTAAAGAGTTTTCACTCCTTTTTAATAGGCTAGAGTCTGATCTTCTTGATATCAAACCTGAGGCTGCAGTGGATAGCGTTAAGCTAGATATCTCTGAAGCCGCCACTTTTTTTCAAGCGTCCAGTGGTGGGGAGAATTGGGATAGTCCCACGCACGTTAATGCAGAGGGGCTGAGTTGCAATCAATTTTCTGGTTATTCACTCGTGCTTGATAGCAATACCTTGATGAGTGGAAAACGCGCTAACCCTGTGGTTCGCATAAAGCGTGAGGGGCAGGGTTGTTTCGTTGTGAAGTTAAAGGACTTTTGGCAAAACTTCCCGAAAAGTTTGGCATTTACAAAATCGAAATTCAGCATTGGCGTTTTTCCTGTTGAGCATCTCGACGGGTATGAGTTGCAGGGTGGTGAAAGAAAGCAGCATGAAATTTCTTTTTCATTCACAGATGATATTGACAGTCTCGATTGGTTGGATAATCCCCTTACGTTCAATGTAGACCCTAATGCAATAACACAAGCAGCTGTGATCGGCGGCCCAGTTGGTGAGGGGTTCGAAGCTTATGATCGGTTAATTGGTGTGGCACTCAGCGAATCGAAGGGCTTTATTGCCAAGCGTGAAGATCAGGATGAGTTTGGTTGGCGACACTTTGGTGATGTGGTAGCAGATCATGAAACGCTATATCACGAAGCCGATAACATTTTTGTATCCCATTACAATAATCAATACGACGCAATCTATGGGTTTGCGAGGCAGTACTTGTTGACGTCTGATGTGCGTTGGCATCAGTTGATGCATGATCTGGCGCGGCATGTAATGGACATCGATATCTACCGGACCACTGAAGATCGTGCAGAATACAATCATGGGTTGTTTTGGCATACCGACCACTACCTGCAAGCATCTACGTGTAGCCATCGAACTTATTCAAAAAGCCATTATGCGGAAGATTGGACTGGCAACAAAGGCGGGGGGCCGGGACCGGAACATTGCTATACGACTGGCTTAAAGTTCTACTATCACATTACGGGGAATGAAGGCGCCCGCGATGCTGTGCTGGGACTAGCCAACTGGATTCGTTATTACTATGAAGGTACCGGGACGCTGATAGAGGGATGTAAAAATCTGTTGTCACGGGACAGGCACATTTTAATATCAGTTTTAAAAGGCCATCAAGTATTCAGATATCGCTATACTTTTGATCGTGGTATGGGTAACTACATACGTGCGCTGTTAGATAGCTATGAACTCACGCTGGATGAAAGCTATATTCTGGAGACAGAGGCAATTATCATGAATACGTTCAGTAGCGCTGACGATATCTCTTTGCGAAACCTAGACGATGTTGAATTCACTTGGTTTTACACGGTATTTCTGCAGGAAGTGATCAAATACCTTGATTTAAAAAGAACGATGGGTTCTTTGGATAGCGCTTTCTGCTATGCCCGTAATGCGTTATTGCATTATGCGCACTGGATGGCGATAAATGAAACGCCAGCACTGAACAGTGCAAAGCCTTTGGAGTATGCAAACGATACCTGGATTGCTCAGGATATACGCAAAGCAAACATACTGTACGCAGCTTACCGATATGAGACTGAAAATCGTGATCTGCTATTGGCGCGAGCGAAAGAGTTCAGAGATTATGTGACCGGTGCTTTAGCAAAATCTGAGACTCTGCACTTTTCCAGAATTCAAATTATATTGCTTCAAAATCATGGCCCGTCAGCGCTAATGGACAGCGCTGCTGAGCCTTATGATGGATTAATAGATTTGCCAAAAGATACAGCGTCAGAACGATCATGCTTTTTTACCAAAGCAGGTTTGTTATCCTTTTTGCTGAATAACTTCTGGCAAGTAATTAGGAAGTTTAATTTAACTCGTGAAATTAACTGGGTGAGAGCTAGATTTGGATAAAAGCCCAAAACAACAACCATTAGTTAGCTTTGTATTGCCGCATCACGGCAGGGATCTGTTGTTGATCGAAACGATTGAGTCTATCTTCAGGCAGGATATCGGCAAAGAAGAGATAGAAGTGATTGTAGTATCAAAAACTGAATTTGATGAAGCTCATACATTGCCTGTGAAGCTGGTTGAGGCGGGGGTCAGAGGGTCTGTTCGATTTATCGTGATACCGACAGAGAAAACCATTTCTTTTGGTAGAAATCATGGCGCTATGCAATCGTCAGGTAAATATCTGGCGTTTATTGATTCTGATGTTCGGTTGGCGGGCGATTGGGTGTCGACAATGATCCAGTTGTTACGGTCGAGCTCAGATACTGTTCTGGTGAGCGCTATTCAGGTACATGACTCTGACAATAATACTATTGATATGATCAAAAGTAGCATGAGTCAAGCTAACCTTGGAGAGGTTTCAGCATTGCCCGGTAATGCGCTATTTATGGGTCGCAGTGCTTTTGATCGTTCGGAGAAATTCCCCGAATATCTGGAAACCTGTGAAGATTGGGTGTTTACCAATTCCTTGACGAAATCAGGTAAGTTGTTATTGACGGATGAATCTTCATTTGTTCATTTGGGCGAAGATAAATCATACTCGGCGATGTTTTTAAAGGAGATCTGGCGTGGAAAATCTAACCTTGGGTCATTGCCGGGACGGAAAATTGACCTTCGGGAATTTCCGAGTATCGTTGTACCTGCTGTGGTGTTGCTGAGTCCGTTTTTTGCGTTAGTAGCATTAATCCTGGGTTTTAAAGTGATTGCGTTATTCGCCGCTCTATTCATAGTGTTAGCTCCCTTGCTATATTCCATTCGACTCAAGGTTCGTTCTTCTGTCGAGGTGAGATTTGGCTCTCTCATACTCTTTTACCTCATCTACTTCAACGCTAGAGCAATTGGAATGCTCAAAGGCTTCGTGGAAGGGAATCCGGGTAAACAACATGAAATCAGTCCACAATGACAAATCGCCCTTTAAAAGTTCTACATTTCATTTGTTCGACTGGCTTTTATGGTGCCGAGAAATGGATACTGGCACTAGCAAATAACCTAGATAGATCTGATATCGACTCTGAATTAGTAGTCACAAAAGAGTGGGATACACATGATTTGCGTTTGACCGAAGAGTTCAGAGCAATGGGTCTTGTTGCTCACGAATTACCCATGAAAGGGCGTTTCGATGTTCGTGTGATTTCTTCATTGGTAAAGCTGCTTAAAGAGCGTGAGATCGACATTCTGCATACTCATGGGTACAAGTCCGACATTTTGGGGGTTGTGGCTGCGCGTTTAGCTAAAATTAAAAGTGTTGCAACGCCCCACGGATTTGAAAAAATGGATGACTGGAAGTTGAATCAATTTATTCGGCTGGGTTGTTGGTCCATGAAATACTTTGATAGCGTTGCACCTTTGTCCGTAGAGTTGTGCAATGACATGAGACGATTTAATGTGCCTGAAGAAAAAATTGAGTATATACAGAATGGCGTTGATCTCAAAAATATAGAATTTCGATTGCCATCGTCGCTGCCTTCCCGCTCGACTTCGACTAGAACAGTTGGGTTCATTGGCCAGTTGATTGGTCGAAAAAATGTTCCTGACCTACTAGATGTATTTAATCTCATTGCCTCTGAAAAACCTGATATCAAACTGGTTTTACTTGGCGATGGTGATGCGCGCGAGCAGTGTGAAGCGTATGCGAAAACACTAGAAAATACAGATCGGATCAAATTCCTCGGTTTTAATAATACACCACTTGAATATTTAACAACTTTTGATCTCTTTGTTATGACATCTACCCTTGAAGGGATCCCCAGATGCCTGATGGAGTCAATGGCTATGGGTGTTCCAGTGGCGGCTTACAACATTGCAGGGATCGATCAGCTAGTCGACAATGACGAGACCGGTATGCTCGCACAGCTTGGTGATAAGGCTGCCCTTAAGGATTGTTGGGATAGACTTTTATGGGATGATGCAGTGGCAGATCGTATTTCTCAGGCAGCAGCGGATAGGGTAAATGCGAATTTCTCTGCAGGGCGGATGGCTGAAGAATACACAGTGCTGTACAACAAGATGGTAACAATCTAGTAAACGGATAGAGATCTGATTACT
>JALZUX010000511.1 GCA_023301405.1 Granulosicoccaceae bacterium
GAACTAATCGGAGTATTGCTGGTGGCCGGTCTCGATCAGAATGTTGAAAAGCTCAACGGATTTTTAGCACGCTTCAGGTCGTCTGGTATCCTTAACCGGATTGACGGCAAAGACGTGGCGGGCAGTGGGGGCGTGTTTGAGTCTACCTCACCAGTCGATAACAGCATGATTTGTGATGTTGCGCATGGCACCGCGGCAGACATCGACGCGGCAGCTAAATCTGCAGCAAAGCACTTTGCTGAATGGCGGGATTTACCTGCCACCGAACGGCGCAAAATTCTAATTAGCGTTGCCGCAGGCATCGAAGCTCGTGCAGAGGAAATCGCCCTGTGTGAGTGTTGGGATACTGGCCAGGCTTATCGTTTCATGTCCAAAGCAGCACTTCGCGGCGCTGAGAACTTCCGGTACTTTGCCGACCAGGTTGTGCAGGCGCGTGACGGTAAGCATTTAAAATCACCCACATTGATGAATGTGACCAGCCGTGTGCCTATCGGTCCGGTAGGTGTTATCACGCCATGGAACACACCATTCATGTTGTCCACCTGGAAAATTGCCCCAGCGTTGGCAGCGGGTTGTACTGTAGTTCACAAGCCAGCTGAGTCCTCTCCGCTTACTGCACGCTTGTTGGTAGAGATTGCCGAAGAGGCTGGTTTGCCCCCCGGCGTATTGAACACAGTGAATGGATTTGGTGAAGGAGCTGGCAAAGCGCTGTGTGAGCACCCGTCAATTAAGGCCATTGCATTTGTTGGCGAGAGCCGGACCGGTAGCCTGATTACCAAACAGGGCGCAGACACATTAAAACGCAATCATCTAGAGCTGGGTGGTAAGAATCCGGTAGTGGTATTTGATGATGCAGATCTAGAACGCGCGCTAGATGCTGTGATCTTTATGATCTACTCCATCAATGGTGAACGGTGTACTTCATCTTCACGCTTGTTGGTGCAACACACCATCCGCGAAGAGTTCGAGGCAAAGCTTACTGAAAGAGTCAATAACATAAAAGTGGGGCATCCCCTTGATCCAGCCACAGAAGTCGGGCCATTGATCAATGAGGAGCACTTTAAAAAGGTCACCAGCTATTTTGAAATTGCCAAAGAGGATAAAGCCACTATTGCAGCTGGTGGTGAGACGATTGGCGACAAAGGTTATTTCGTCAAACCAACCTTGTTTACCAATGCAAACAATAAGATGCGTATTGCTCAGGAAGAAATATTCGGCCCGGTATTAACCTCGATCCCGTTTACTACTGAAGAAGAAGCACTTTCGATAGCGAACGATACACTCTATGGATTAACCGGCTATGTCTGGACAAATGACCTGGCTCGTGCATTGCGTTTCACCGAAAAGCTTGAGGCAGGCATGATCTGGGTCAATTCTGAAAACGTCCGACATTTGCCAACGCCATTCGGCGGAGTTAAAGCCAGTGGTATTGGTCGTGATGGCGGAGATTGGTCATTTGAATTTTATATGGAGCAAAAGCATATAGGGTTTGCGATTGGTGAGCATAAAATTCCAAAACTAGGCGCCTGATTTATTCAGTTGTCATGAGCTAACAATTATTACTCCGGTGTTTAAGACCTAAAACTAATTCAATTTAGGCCACTGATCGGCTGAGACAATTTCTTTCTGGAGAATCGCTATGCCAATACCTGATCCGGTATTGTACCCGCCATTTAATATTGTACGTTTAAGCCACGTCGAGTACAGCGTGCTGGATCTTGCAAAAAGCCGTGCATTCTACGTTGATACACTTGGCCTGCAAGTGACGCATGAAGATGAGACATCAATATACCTACGCGCCATGGAAGAGCGAGGCCATCATTGCATTGCCCTGAAAAAAGGTGGTAAATCAGAAGTAGGCGTACTGGGTTTTAAATTATATGACGAACCCGATCTAGACAACGCAGAAGCATTTTTTACGTCGAAGGGGTTGCCCACTGAATGGATAGAAAGACCTTTCATGGGGCGCACGCTTCGCACTGTAGATCCATGGGGTATACCGTTAGAGTTTTACGTAAAGATGGATCGGTTAGATTGTATTCATCAAGAATACAAGCTATACAACGGTGTTAAGCCACTGCGTATAGATCACTTCAATATGTTCAGCGCTGATGTAGATGCAAGTGTGGCGTTCTATAACGAGATAGGCTTCAGAACTACCGAATACACTGAAGATTCAGAAACAGGCCGCGTATGGGCCGCATGGATGCAACGCAAAGGTGGCGTGCACGATGTTGCCTTCACCAATGGCACAGGCCCGCGCTTACACCACACCGCATTCTGGGTGCCCACACCGCTTAATATTATTGATCTACTTGATCTAATGGCCACCACCGGCTACGTGGCCAATATAGAGCGTGGGCCAGGTAGGCATGGTATTTCAAATGCATTTTTTCTCTACATACTCGATCCAGACGGTCATCGTATAGAAATCTATTGCTCTGACTACCAGACTGTAGATCCAGATCATGAGGCCATCAAGTGGGACTTAAAAGACCCTCAGCGCCAAACCTTGTGGGGTGCTGCTGCACCGCGTAGTTGGTTTGAGCACGGTTCTGTATTTGCCGGTGCTGACGTAAAAGAATCAGACATGAAGGCACAACCCATTATTGCACCTTAGTGAATTAAGGCCGCGCTGTGCTAACAGTGTTGTAGGAGGCTTTTCAAGGACAGGTATCTACTGCGTTTAAGATATTTTAAGCAGCTATTTTGATCGAAATTGTGAAAGCAGAGCGATTATTCGCCTCTGCTGATCAAAGTATCTAACTCAAAGCTATGCAGTCGTGCAACGACAGCTGTTCTCAATTTACCTCCTGTCGGTTACATTAAGCTATATTTATTGACCACGGAAAAACTACCATGCGCATCGCAACGTACACCTGTAAAGGTGAATCATTTTACGGGAAAGTCACCGATGCTGGAATGATCGCGCTGTCGCCCGATTTCCCGCAGTGGCCCACACTAGGTGATGTAATCGCCAACAACGGCCTTGCGGAACTGCAAAGCCACTCAAACAGTGCTGCGGTAATTCATACCGATTTCACCTATGAAATTCCAGTCCCCAGGCCCGAGAAAATTATTTGCGTAGGGGTGAACTTCCCCGACCGCAATGCCGAATATAAAGACGGCCAAGACGCGCCACCAAATATGTCTCTCTTTATTCGCTTTCCGCGTTCGTTTACCGGCCACAACCAGCCGTTAATCCGTCCTCCAGAAACACCACAGTTAGACTACGAAGGTGAGATAGCCATAGTAATTGGCAAAGGCGGACGACGCATCGCACAAGCCGATGCTTATGATCACATAGCAGCGCTTTCACTCTGCAACGAAGGTACGTTGCGTGATTGGGTGCGACACGCAAAGTTTAATGTGACGCAAGGAAAAAACTGGGATAACTCAGGAGCTATGGGCCCGTGGTTAGTCCCGTTTACAGACGCCAGCCAACTCGACGACATCCGCCTAAGCACCCATGTTAATGGCGAGCTACGTCAAGAAGACCGCACCAGTCGCATGCTTTTTCCCATACGTCGTCAAATCGAATACATATCTACATTTACCACACTGGTCCCCGGCGACATCATAATCACAGGTACGCCTACAGGCTCCGGTGCTCGACTTGATCCTCCCAAATACTTAGTACCTGGAGATGTAATTGAGGTACAGGCAGAAGGAATCGGTAAGTTAGTTAATACCGTAGTGGATGAATCGTGAGCTTAACCGACGAGGAAGTCACTACAGCGGCCACTGATCTATTTGTCGCTGAACTAGCAGGTATACAAATAGGGCAGTTATCACAGCGCCACCCGGCACTGAA
>JALZUX010000512.1 GCA_023301405.1 Granulosicoccaceae bacterium
GTAAACATGACCGGGTACAAATTTGCCGGTATGTAGGCAATCACCCCGGCAATAAGCCACGCCCAGGAGCGTTGCAAACTAAAAGGCTTGCGGGAATAAAGACGCGCAAAACACAACTGGCAACGCGATGGATTATGCAACCTATGACGCAACAAACGCGCAATGGTGCCACACGCCGGGCAAGCCACCAATCCACACTCAGCAGCCGTCTTCAATCTTGATTGCCCCCCGCTAGAATTTTTTCAAGTCCGCCACGCGAGTGGCTCAAAAAATCCCACAAGGTATGGGTATCGACCATTTGCGCCGCCAGCGCAGACAGCAGATTTAACAAGGCAAACGCCCAAAAAGACAAACCCAATTCAATACTGGCCATCGACGCAAGCTTTGCCAATGCCACAATCGCGCCGAGCATATAGATTTCCATCATGCTCCAAGGAGATAAGGCGACGATCCCACGGAAAACCAACTCTAACCCCGGCAACCGGCGATCAAACCTTAAGGGCAAAAGTATGTACAACAAACCGACAACTCTCAGTAACGGAATCAATAATATAAAACCAAAGCACAGTATGCTCAACAACCAGAGCCCTTCATCTGACAAGGCAAACACTGCCGAAATAATTGAAATGCTTTGCGTATTTCCCGACACGCTTATAGCCAGAAATGGAAAGGCATTGGCTACAACAAACATGATAAGTGACGCCAGACTGACCGCCAGACATCGGTCAATATTGTTAGGGCGGTTACTATAGAGAAACGCATTGCACCGGCTACAGCGTGCCACCGCACCTACCCCGATGGGCAATTTATCATGCAGTAAGTCGCACTCATGGCACGCCACCAGGTGGTCCAAAACCGATTCCACATACCGGCGGGGTGCTCTATCATGGGTAATTTGCCGACTACGGGTTGTCACGGTTTTCGCTCAGCGCCGAATAAAAAAGGGTTCTCTAAGGCAACGTTACCGCCAATGCGATAATCAGTCCTTGCCGGTCAGAGCTTCGTTAAGTGAACCTAAGCACTGACAATTGGTAGCCCACCACTGGATACAAGAACACTGCCAACATCCTTCATATTTCGCAATTAATAATGGGCCGGTTAAGCCCGCAGTTCGCAGAACGCTTGCTAACTTGTTTTTTGATAGACCAAATCGGTGACAACATGGCCCAACTTTAGCCCTCGTTGTTCAAACTTCGTGCGCGGCCTGGCATTGGTGACGGCCTTATTTGTGTCGTCATTTTCAACCTTGTTGAAAAACTCACAATCAGCAAGCGCTTGCTCAATGTGCAAGGCATAGGATTCCCAGTCTGTGGCGACATGAAATAACGCGTGGTGAGCAAGCGTCCGGTTCGCAAGCTTCAGAAACTCAGCATTCACAATCCGCCGCTTGTGATGACGTTTTTTATGCCAAGGATCCGGAAAGAAGAGCGACAACCGCTCGACACTGTTGGCATCAAGGTGATGCTCTAGCAACTCTAATGCATCGTAGCGGATAACCCTGACGTTGCCGACTTCATGGTTTGCGATTTCTCCCAGTACATGACCTACACCCGGCAAATGCACCTCAACACCCAGAAAATTAATATGCGGGTGAGCCCGCGCCATTGACACCAACGCCTCGCCATTGCCAAATCCGATCTCAAGCCACACCGGTGCAGATCGGCCAAAGCAGCTGTCCAGATTAAGCCGGGTATCAGCGATTACCTCAACACCAAACTCAGGCCAATATTGATCCAGGCTTTTCTGTTGACCTTCTGTCAAGCGACCTTGTCTGAGAACAAAAGTCCGAATTGATCGAGTACTAAGTGTATGTCCCATAGGAGTTGTTGTTTTTATCTGATGATTGTGAGGATGCAGTTCGACGTTATTGATACCAAAGCCATAGATTTTATGGCACCAGTCAACGCTTATGTTGTTCAACTAATATTTGCTCTAGTATGCCACACCACCAAACGCGGTAAAAAATCAGTTAGACAAGGGTTCGGTTTATCTTTCTGCAACATTGTTGTTATAGCGAAGCAACCACAACAGCGATATACTAAACGAGTGGCGGAGCTTGTGTCTCACGCACCGCTGATCCAGACATCAGTTACTTTAATTAGGCCAATCTGTGAACCTCTTTTCTAATCGTTAAATTTGAATCGATTATTGCAGCATAAAACCCAAAGATGCCATGTTTGACGTAATTGCCCTTCACCGCAATTTTCAACGTGCTATTTTTAACTACTAGTTATGCGCTGACTCGTCAGGCATTTGTAAATTATCATTTATCGGGACCGGCAGCCCCTGCTCACCGATAACCACCAAGAGGTCAGACCTTAGCGCACTATGAATGAAGCCAGCACACTTACCCCTGAAATTATCCTCGTGCTGGGCCTGCTTTTCTTCACGGTTTACCTGTTTGTTTCTGAAATAGTCCGCATTGACGTCGCAGCCGTCACCATTATGGTCCTACTCGGCCTCACTACCATGCTGCCGGGACTTGAACCCGTCATTAGTAACACAGAGCTATTCGACGGCTTTTCCAGCAACGCCGTCATGTCGATTATCGCCGTCATGATTATTGGCGCAGGTCTCGATAAGACCGGAATCATGAGCCGTGTCGCCAACTGGATACTAAAAAAAGGCGGTAGCACAGAAGCCCGCATCACCCCGCTGGTGTCGGGCACTGTCGGCATAATCTCAAGCTTTATGCAAAATGTTGGCGCCGCTGCGTTGTTTCTACCGGTGGTCAGCAGAATCAGTCGCCGCACCAATATTCCGATGTCGCGGTTGCTGATGCCAATGGGCTTTTGCGCCATCCTCGGCGGCACGGTCACGATGGTCGGCTCCAGCCCGCTGATCCTGCTGAATGACTTATTATTGTCTTCAAACAAGGCACTACCCGCTGAACACCAAATGGAAACATTCGGCCTTTTTGACGTCACTCCGATTGGCTTGTCATTAATCGCCACTGGAATTTTATACTTTATGTTGTTCGGGCGCTGGGTACTACCCAACATCAAAAGTGAAAATCAGAAGGAAACCACCACCAGAACAGCTGATTACTTCCAAAGAGTCTACGGAATTTCAGGCGAGCTCTTCGAGCTGCAAGCAACTATCGACAGTCCTTTGGTGGGTATGACCATCATGCAGATCGAGCGCACATTGGAAAACGTGCCCTTCATTCTTGCGATCCGAAACGGCGAAGAAGTCACTGTTGTACCCGACGGCAAAGAGGTCATCTGGGTAAATAGTTATATTGGGGTACTTAGCAACAAGCGCCAGCTGGTCAAATTTGCACGCCAATACAAGCTGAGAATTGTAAAAAGCGAAAACCACTTTTCAAGTGTGATGAATGCTCAGGAAACGGGTATCGCTGAAATTGTCATACCACCCGGCTCTTCTCTTGTCGGACAAAGCCTTAACGATTTACAGCTGCGCCAAAACGACGGCTTGCATATTCTTAGAATTTATAGAGCTGGCTATACGCTTGATAAGTCGGTTCGCACTGAGCCACTGCAAGGTGGCGATACACTGGTGGTTCATACCTCGTGGCGGAATCTAAAAAAGTTACGCAATAATGAAGACTACGCGGTTGTAACAGACCACGTTGACGAAGAGCTGCGGCCCAACAAAATTCGCCCAGCACTGTGCTTTTTTGCAATCGCGCTTTCTTTGGTGCTTTTTTCAGATTTACGCTTGTCCGTTTCACTACTAGTGGGCGCTATGGGCATGGTGCTGGCCGGCGTTCTAACAATGGACGAAGCCTACCGGGCAGTCAGCTGGAAAACCGTATTCCTGCTGGCGAGTCTAATCCCGCTGGGCCTTGCCGTAGAAAAGTCAGGTGCAGCCGCATGGATAGCCCACCAAACGTTGCTTGTTCTTGGCGACGTTCCGATCTGGCTACTGCAAACGGTTGTTGCAGGGCTTTCGACCCTGTTCACTCTGGTGATGTCCAATATTGGCGCAACCGTGTTACTGGTGCCACTGGCCGTCAATATAGCGGTTGGCGCCGGTGCTGATCCGGCGGTGTTCGCCTTGACCGTAGCCATTGCCACGTCTAACTCTTTTATTATTCCCACCCATCAAGTCAACGCACTGATCATGGGGCCTGCCGGATACCGCGTTATTGACTTTATGCGCGCCGGCACCTTTATGACAATTTTGTTTCTTATTGTCAGCCTTGTGGTAATGAACCTGATCTTCTAAAGACGCAATACCCGGTCTGCGGCAATACGCTAATCTAGTCCTTTCACCCAAGATCATCCGCCATGCTCTACAGAACTCTAGGCACCACCGGTATAGAAGTCAGCGCACTGTGCCTTGGCACTATGACTTTTGGCGCACAGAATACTGAAACGCAAGCCCACAAGCAGCTTACCTATGCAACCACTCA
>JALZUX010000513.1 GCA_023301405.1 Granulosicoccaceae bacterium
CAGAAGCAGGCCGGGGCCAATTGATAATAATGGCCCCGGTTTTCTAATACGGCCTGTCGTGATGTGGTGTTTACTCAATACCTTCAACTTGGCTTAATGGCAGCAGTAATTCCTTGTCGGCCTTGAAGTCATTGATGGTAGTCACTTCAGTCATTGGTGGAAAGGTGTCTTCGGTATCCTTGGCGTTTGAGCCTTCAGAGTACACAATTAATTGACCATTGGTGTTGTCTGTAAAAAGCTTACGGTAGAGTGCGGCGATATCGCTTCGCTTAATAAGTTTTACTTCATCCGCAAATAACTGTGAGGCATCAAAACTGTAGTCTTCGCGAATAATAGCGGCCCAGTACCGGTTAGTTCTTTCGCGTAGTCGATTATCACGTTCTTCGACTTCTGACGCAAAAGCATCTATGTTGCGCTGGAATTCTTCATCGGACATGTCGATCAGGGTAGGTTCAAATTCTGCCAGAAATTTCTCTACCGCACTCAGCATTTGGGCCGGGCCCGCTGATGGGGATTGCAAAGCCAATACTACCGAAGGTACTTGAATGGCATCGATGCTGTAAGAGAAGACGAAATAACCTAACTGTTGGCGGGTGCGAAGCTCTTCATAGAAGGGTTGTGATAGAAGGTGACGTAGGAATGCAAAGCGTGCTCGACTGGCGCGGTTACGCTCAATGCTTTGACGGTAGATAGAGATCGATGAATCAGTATGGTCGAGTTCAAGCTTTTTAATGTGTTTTGAGTTCTCCGGAAGCTTGACCATGCGCGTTCCCATAACAACTGCGGATGCAGCGTCGTTTATAAAGGCCTCCTGTAGTACGTTTACGCGTTGCAGTGATTCATTGGCTGTTAGGTTTCCATGCGATAATACAACTACATCTACTTCAGACAAAAGTATGCGAGAGAAGTGTTTTAAGTCATCCAGGCTGACGCTATTCAGTGCTTCTATTTGCTCTTCGTCAGTGAGATACGGTACGAACAATAGCTTTTGAGTTTCGGCGCCTGTGCGTTTGTAGGGCGCTTCTTCCAGGCTGTTAGTTATTTGTTCGATATTCTTTCGACGAATTCGGTTAAACAAGGCCGGGTCATAGACCGGGTTTTGCATGGCATTAACAATGGTTTCGATCATTTTTTGCTGGCCATCAGCGTAGCCGCTCACGTTCATGACAATGCCTCGGCTACTGGCGGATAGGCTACCGCCCAGTCCCGCGAGATTGGCAGCGTATGAAAACTCGTTAAGTTGTTCATTGATCATTTGCACATAGATATCAGTGAGTACACTTGATTTGGCGTCTGCGTTAGCCCGCGGGGTGCGAATGGTCGCCTTGAAGTTAGCATGCGGTACGCCATAGGATGAGTCAGTGCGGTGCCATACGGTCAGTTTCGGGGTGTCCATTAGCTTGATCGGATCGCCGTGGCCAGTGGGTTTTAATGCTAGATCCTTGGGCAGAAACTCATTGGGTTCAGGCATTGTAATGGCAGGATTAGTGGTGGCCTGTGCCCATGTTGCTATTACTTCATCAGCGATGGGCTTGATGCTATAGGGCGCGTCATAGCGTTCAGTGATTTTATCGGTTTCTAAGTCCGGCGCCACCACCATAAGTTGTAGGTTCCGGGGGGTCATATTATCGAGTATCTGCTTAATGCCTTCTTCATCAAAGCGGGTTCTCTGGTATGGGCCTGAGATAAGTTTTTCGGTTGGCCAATCCTGTGCTCTGACTGATAGCGCTCTTACGATACTGGCTGCGCTGCTTTTCTCCTGAAATTGAAAGGCAAGCTGATCAATTAATTGGTTTTCATCATATAGCCATTGGGGTAAGCCGCTATCACGTACAGTATTGATCGCGTGAAACACTTCAGTAACGATATCGTTGACGTGGTCGACACCGGTTTTGGTCAAGCCTATGGAAATATCAAAAGTGGCTGAGGTACGAGTGTCTGTACCACTGCCTGCCGAAAGCGAGTTAACCCAATTTTTTCGTTTTAACTCAGACAACAAACTGCCACCGCCCTCATGGCCCAGTATATTGCCGATGTACGTGCGCGGGCGTGTAAGCCGGTGGTCTTCCACGTAAGGTATCGGGAAGCTCAGTATCATGAAGCGTTGATCAGTCAAAGGCGTGATGCTTAACTGCAACGGCAAATCGTCTTTGTTGTAAAGATCAATATCGAATTTTTGCTTTTCGGCATTGCGATTTGCTACCGCCGAGAATTTCTCGGTGACCATCGATTCAAGAGCGTCGAGTGATTCGTTACCGATCACCGCCAGTGACATGATGTTTGATGAGTAGTGCTGCTGGTAAAATTGAATTAGTTCATCACGGATCGATGAGCCTTCACGATCCTCAAGGGTGCTGAGGTTGCCGGTGGTAAAACCCGACATTGGATGATTTTGGTTAAAAGCTTTTTTTCGGGCAGACCAGAATCGTTGTCCGTCTTCACGACGCTTGCCAGTGAACTCGGAGTGAACGGCATTTTTCTCGCGCTGTACCAATTCTTCTGTGAATAGCGGGGCAATAAAAAACTGAGCGAACATATCAAGTGCGGGTTCCAGCTTGCCAGCCTCAATTTCGAAGAAATAGTTTGTATTGGCGTGTGAGGTGTAGGCATTGTTTGAACCACCGTTTTGCTTGATAAATTTTGCGTAATCGCCCGCCAACGGGTATTTTTCAGTACCAAGAAATAGCATGTGCTCTAAAAAGTGAGCCAGGCCTTGCCGGTCACGCGGGTCACTACCGGCGCCAACTGCGACATCCATTGACGCCGATCCGTTGTCTGATTCAGCGTCGTGGATTAGCGTTACTTTTAGCCCATTGTCCAGCACCAAAGCCCTATATTCGCGATCGTCGTTGGGGCTTTTTTCGATCTCTGCGGCGCTGGCTTGCCCTGTAATGGCCATGGCGCTAACGATACACAACAAAGCAATTTGAAGGTTGGTACGACAGCGGTTAAGGCGTGACAGAGGCATAGTGAAATCCATGTAGAGGGTGGCCGAAGTGTGATTGTATTTAGCAGGAAAATTTAGTGTTTGTTAGGTAAAAACTGCACCGTATTATTAATATAGGGTCTATAGATAGGCATTTATACCCGTGCTTAGTTCCCGTCAAACCGAATACCTTCATTCTGCCTGATGACAGGGTGTTAGCGCGTCCGTCATTCAACTAGGTTAACAAACGGGTAACGTTGACTCCCAAGGTTTTAGAATGTGTCACTTTGATGTTGGCATTCGGGCTGTTGCGAGGAATAGTGGCTAGCAGTCAAGTACTTACGTATGCTGTGGAGGGCTTACCTTACTTAGCGCTACCGCGGAGTTCAACTTGATTGCCTTGGTGAATACCTCTGCTCCGGTTCGTGCAGCATTCTGGATGGCTGGTGCCATGATTAGCTTCACGGCAATGGCGGTCGGTGGCAGATCACTCAGTGGGCACCTGGATACCTTTGAGATCATGATGTATCGGTCTTTTGTAGGTATAGTGCTGGTCATCGGTTTCGCTTACCGGGCGGGTACGCTTGGGCAAGTCCGAACTAATCGTTTTCGATTGCACACGATTAGAAATATTTTTCATTTTGTGGGCCAAAATTTGTGGTTTTACGCCCTTGCATTAATTCCGTTATCGCAACTGTTTGCTTTTGAATTTACAACCCCCTTGTGGGTTGCTGCTCTTGCACCTTTTGTATTGGGAGAGAAATGGACAATCACCAGGCTGCTGACGGTTGTTACAGGGTTTGTGGGCATTCTGATTGTGGCAAGGCCTGATACCAGTCACATGAGCCTTGCATTATTGGCGGCTGCCCTATGTGCTATCGGCTTTGCCGGAACAGTGTTGACTACCAAGTTATTGTCTGCCACTGAGTCTGTTACTTGTATATTATTCTGGCTGGTCCTGTTGCAGGCTTTATTCGGTGTAGTCTGTGCGGCCATTGATAAAAATATAACGCCGTTAACGATCAACACTTTTCCATGGGTGTTACTGGTAGGCGTGTGTGGGCTGCTTGCTCATTTTTGTGTCACTAATGCGCTGGCGCTAGCGCCGGCAACAGTGGTTTCTCCACTTGAATTTCTAAGGTTGCCGCTGGTCTCAGCGGTAGGCTATGCATTTTACGGTGAGCCGCTATTGCTGAGTGTTTTTATCGGCGCGGCGATTATATTGGCGGCGAATGTGTTGAATATCCGGGCTGAAGCAAAAAGCCAGCAGGTGTTGCGATGATTATAATGACTTCTGCGGGGAACAATAGAATCAGTGATTCACACCCCTCAGGTCAGCATGGAATAGTGCAGATTGACGGGTCATGCATGGAAAAGCATCAACACCGAATAGAAACTAAAGCGACGAAATATTTCCCCAGCGCTTTCCGAACCGCTTGTTAGCATTCTGATGCAGGCTGAAATCACCAATAACTTCATTGTGCGCCATTGGTTTGGGCAGAATGACCTGTTGGTGACTTTGATTGGAACGTTGCTATTGTTGCGTCTGGCGCTGGGTTTGGTGCAATCGGTTGTTCCCGCAAGCGCTGCAGTGCCGTGGATTATCGTCAGTGGGTGTATCATGATCTGGCAGGTGGTCGGGGCTTTCAGGGCAGCTGATCATGCACTGAAAACACAGGGAGCAACGGTTCTGCACTGGAGCCTGTATGGCATGATCTTGTTCATAATGGTACTGACCATTTTACAAGCGGCCGACTCACTAACCGGTCGCAAAGGAGTAGTAGAGACGGCAACCTCGGTTGAACCTGTCGCCCTATTAACGCTTCCCCTAAGTGCCGATACCACATCAGTCGCTGTTGAAGGGGAGTTCAGTTGGGATTTGTACCGCACGTTTCTAAACACTATAAAGGTTAGCCCGTCAGTAAATACTGTTGTTCTAAACAGTGATGGCGGGTTAGTGTTTGTAGGTCGTGCCATCGCACTGAAAATCACCGAACACGGGTTGTCAACAAGGGTGGAAGATCGTTGCCATTCCGCCTGTACCATCGCATTTGTGGCAGGAAAATCGCGCTCAATCGCCGCTAATGCCAAGCTTGGTTTTCACCGATATTTTTTGCAAAATGAACAACAGACGCACGGCGTATCACTGACTGAAGAGCTTGAGGTTGATCGTGTCCACTTTGCTGCAAACGGTGTGTCAAAGGCATTTCTTGATCAACTATTCGTTGCAGGCCATACTCGCCTATGGATACCTGACTACCAGACGCTGCTGGATTCCGGTGTGCTTACACAGTAATTGCGCAGTGGTATTGCGATCTCCCAAGTGCTGCCCTGTGTAGCGAATCATTGTCAACTACGGTAGGCTGTTAAAGGGAAATAAAGCTGACAATGTAAGGGTTGCTATATGAGTAAGCAGGCAAATCAGGCTGACAACATCACAATGTCAGGTGGCGGGCTGTATTCATTGGCTACCATTGGTGCCAAAGATGTAATCGACCGCTCAACCCCGCGTGTCCTCAATGCTCTGAAAAGTCTTATTGATAACCGCCATAAAAATAGCCCGCCGTGGACCTTCAGTGATATGGGGTGTGCTGACGGCGGGACATCACTGGGTCTTTGGAGCGCGGTTATTGATTCGCTGCGAAAGGACGATAATTCAGATATTCAAATTGTTTATGCAGATCAGGCCAATAATGATTTTAATGCACTAGTCAAAATATTACATGGTCATACGCAATTTGATTCTTACTTGCCAGGGTCTGAAAACGTACACGTACTTGAATCAGGATCATCATTTTACTCCCCTATACTAGCGGCAGGCACGCTTCACCTGGGTTTTTCGGCAACGGCCATGCATTGGCTTAGCCAAAAGCCTTGTGATATCAGTAACCATGTGCACATGGTAGGCGCTGAAGGCACAGAGCTGACCACCTTTGCGGCCCGGGCGGCGAAGGACTGGCAAACCATATTATTGCATCGTGGCCGTGAAATGGGGGCAGGCGGTAAGTTAGTGTTGGTTAACTTTTGCAAGGATCAGCAAGGGCAGTATCTGGGTAATACCGGTGGTGTAAACATGTTTGATCAATTCAATACCAACTGGCAAACCATGGTGCAGGACGGAGTAATTACCCAACAGGAATACACAGCCATGACTCTGCCGCAGTACTACAATACCGTCGATGAATTCAGCGCGCCATTGCTAGACCCCGGCTCTGCGCCGTATAACGCTGGTTTGCGATTGGTCGATATTGAAACCGCCGTTGTACCGTGCCCGTTTGCAGAGGATTTTAAAAAACACGGTGATGCTGAAAAATTTGCCAAAGCTTACATCCCCACAATTCGTTCATGGAACGAAAGTACTTACCTTGGCGGTTTATCTTCACAGCGCAGTGCCGAACAGCGTGCTGACATTATCGAAGCCTACTACGGCATGTATCAGCAGCAAGTTGTCGATAATCCAACAGAGCATGGTATGGGTTATGTGCATGCGTATATGACGATAGAAAAAGTTTGAAGGAAATTTCCGGTGCAATCAGAAGCTTTGACGCCTAAGGCCTATATCGAGGAATTACCACCAGAGCGCCAAAAGGTAATACGCAAGCTCAGGGCGGTAGTGCGAAAGTCTTTACCTAAAGGATTTAAAGAAGTAATGGACTATGGCATGTTGGCTTATGTGGTGCCGTTGTCTACGTATCCGCCTGGTTATCATTGCAAGCCT
>JALZUX010000514.1 GCA_023301405.1 Granulosicoccaceae bacterium
AATATATTCAGTAAGTTACAGAGCCTTCAAGACTACAGGTTTCCTGTAGCATGCCGCTACGATATTGACAGCGGCGGTTTGGAATTAATCAAGTTCATGGCAGTCTACTAGCGTACTTTTTAAACTGAGTGCCGTTGGTTGGCCACCGCACTCTACTTAAAAATTCACACGACAACCACCAACACTCTAGTTGAATTTGGCAGGCCTAAATTGAAAATCCAGTCCAAACTATTTATGTTTGCGTTGCTCTGCTCAGTGCTACCGTTGCTGGCAGTCTTTGGGATATCGTTATACGCGGCCAACGATAGTTTAAGTACCACGGTTAAGGAAACACTTCAGGCTCGTGCCATAGAGAAACTCAGTGATCTACAACACGACCTAGCCGACGCAAAGCATGAACTCACCACGTTAAGCATGTTAATGAACATGCAGAATGTGAAGCCGGAAGGTAACTCTCCCGGCCTGCAACAAGACATCAATCGCTTTGCCATGCGCAACCCCATTTTCGCTGAAATTATTGCCGTCAATATGGATGGCCAGATAATCGCTAGCTCTAGCAACGATTTCGTCGACATCAATCTTCGTCGCACCTGGGAGTTTGAAGCCCCCAGATTGGGGATACATTTTGACGGCCCGGTTGGCAATTCACATCGACTAAGCAGAACGGTCGCCACCCATAGTGTGCCGCTATACAACGACCAGAGTCCCTACGAAATTATTGGCACGCTTATAGGCTCGATTGATTGGGTCTACTTACAGCAAAGTATCGCTGATCGTAAAATTTTCGGGGAAGAGCAAAGCGAACACCGGCTGATGTTCCTTGAGTCGACAAACAATAATAGAATACTCTACGGTACTGAAGGCTTTGACGCGCCTACAGATCTTTTTAAATCCGATTCCGAAAACGGCCAGGTTAAGCAAGTCAACGTCAATGAACTTGACTACCTGATGGTCTCTATCAAATCAAAACCAGTTTCTGATTTCAGAGACCCGAATTGGCGGTTGCACATACTTATTGACCGCAACATTGCGCTAGCCAGTGCTGATAGTCTTCAAACAAATATCATACTTGCTGGTGCTCCAGTCATGCTTCTGGTACTCGCTCTCAGCTATTTATTTTCAAGTTCCATCGTGACACCCGTGAATGAGCTTCTAAGAGGCGCTGAGAAACTTTCAGCAGGTGACTATGATTATGAGCTAGTCGCCCGCAATGACGCCGATCAGATCGGTCAACTCACTACTCAATTTAATTCAATGCGTATCGCAATTCGGGAAAACGAACAAGAGCTTGTGAAAAAAACGTGTGCTGCTGAACAAGCTGCAAAACTCAAGGGTGAATTTCTTGCCAATATGAGCCATGAAGTTCGCACACCAATAAATGGCGTGCTTGGCATGACCGAGCTGCTACTAAATACGCCACTAGACTCTAAGCAAAACCGCTACGCGGAAACCATATCAAGATCCGGTCATGCGTTGCTTTCAGTAATTAATGATATTCTTGACTTCTCAAAAATTGAAGCCGGTAAGCTGGACCTGACCAACGGTGCTTTCGACTTACGTGAACTTGCCGAAGATGTTGTCGAAATGCTGGTTGAAAGCGCACACCGCAAGGGCGTGGAAGTTGTATTAAGAATGCCCCCGGAACACCATGTTGCCTTCAACGGTGATAGTAATCGCCTGCGTCAAATTTTGACGAACCTGGTCGGCAACGCGGTTAAATTTACCCACGAGGGTGAGGTTGAAGTACGCGTCTCGCAAGTCGATGGTGATGATGGCGAAACGATGGTGCGCTTTGATGTGATAGACACCGGTATAGGAATTCCAGAATCACATCATCAATCAATTTTTGAGTCGTTTGTTCAAGCTGACGGCACCACTACCCGTCAATACGGAGGAACCGGCCTGGGACTGTCGATATCTGCCAATCTTGCGAGACTGATGGGGGGTGAAATAGGCATGAATAGCACCCCGGGTGATGGCTCTACCTTCTGGTTCACTGCTTCATTATCAAAGTTGTCAAACAACGTGCAAGAAGTTTGGCGCTCAACTGATGCACTCGCCGGTAAGCATGTTTTAGTAGTTGACGATAACAATACCAACCGGGAAATTCTCACGGCTCAGATAGAATTCTGGGGTGCGACCGCTGTCGCTGTTAGTAGTGCCGCCAAAGCAATTCAGGCGCTGGAAAATACACTCGCCAGTGGTGAAACCTTCGATGCTGCAATACTCGATATGCAAATGCCAATCATGAATGGCTTACAGCTTGCTACTTTTATCAATCAACAAAATTTTGGACAAGACATGTGTGTGGCGCTACTGAGCTCCTCCTGTGACAATTTGAATATGGCGGAATGCCATCGAGTTGGTATTCAGACACTCTCTATTAAGCCGGTTCGACAACATGACTTATACAATGCGTTGACGGCCGTGATGATTGATGATCAACCGACAAATGTAAACCAAAAGATAGTTGCTAAAAAAATAAGCGGAAACCTATTACGCGGCAATGTACTGTTAGCTGAGGACAATGTCGTGAATCAAGACATGATGCTCGAAATGCTCAGGCAAGTAGGGGTAACTGTAGAACTAGCCATTAACGGTAAAGAAGCTTTTGAAGCGATCAAAAATCAACCATTTGATGTCGTCCTAATGGATTGCCAAATGCCTATCATGGACGGCTTCGAAGCAACGGCAGCTATACGGCAGGAAGAAAAAGACAATGGTGGGTTCACTCACACTCCAATCATAGCGTTAACCGCCAATGCGATGGCATCTGACCGACTAATGTGTCTTGAAAGCGGCATGGATGAATATTTATCCAAGCCAGTCACGTTTCAACAACTACGGACAAAACTAGCACCGTGGCTGAAAGAAGACACAACAGACAACAAAACCAAAGCAGCCACAAACCCGGGCAGCACTCAATCACTTAGTGACGCCGGCGATCTGTCTTTTTCTGACTCCCCACAAATACAACAGGTTGCCGCGAAACTCACAGCGACACCAGATCTTCTGCCGACAAATCAAGATAACAACAGCAACAGTCCGGTTCTGGATCAGAATATTTTCAACGAAGTGTGCAGCATGTGCGAACAAGCACCAGACGGTTTTTTTGAAAAGTTATTAGACAAATACATCCAATCTTCTAAAGCTGATTTACAAATACTGAGTGAGGCTTTACAAGCGAAAGATGGAGCATTAACAGGCAGCACAGCGCACAGACTAAAATCGAGTAGCGGTAATTGGGGCGGAAAACGACTTGCTGACGCCTGCCACTCATTGGAACTTGCCGGTAAAAGTAACAACATCACGGGTGCCACGACTATCCTAAAGCAGATAGAAGTCGAACACTGGCAATTGATATCAGCTCTGCAAAACAAAGACTCAAAGGCTGCATAAGAATGGGCTTAGCAGAAAAAATAGTACGCCCCACGGTATTGATCATAGACGATGATCAATCGACACGAATGATGGCTACGCAGTTTTTATCACAAGCTGGGTTTACGGTAAAAGAAGCTGCAGATGGTAATCACGCGCTACAGGTTATTGACAACGTTAATCCAGATCTTATTCTGCTAGATGTTGAAATGCCGGAAATGAACGGTTTTGAGTTATGCAGAACCTTAAGAAATCAACCTGCCTATGCGCTTACACCAATACTAATGCTTACCGGCCTGAACAACAACGAAGCGATTGAAATCGCCTACGAAGTGGGTGCCACTGATTTTGCTACTAAACCGATTAACTGGTCGCTCTTGTGTCATCGCTTAAAATATATGTACCGATCAAGCATGGCGGCTTCAGAACTGTTGCAAAGTCAGGCCAGTCTTTCAGCTGCACAGCGCATCGCTCAGCTTGGAAACTGGGGATACGACTTTGAAACCAAGCGCTTGATCTGCTCGGACCAACTGTACCTTATTTTTGGCGAAAGACCTGAAAATAATAATGCCACGACAGAGTACTTGCTTCAACGGATACATCCTAATGATAAGGCTCGTGTTCGTGATTGGTTTAATCAGGCAAAACACAGCCCACAGGCATTAACGATAGACCACCGGATAATACAAAGCGACGGAAATATCAGGCACATACGCCAGCAAATCGAACAGGTATTCGATGCCGAACAAAAGCTGATAAAACTACATGGCACGGTGCAAGATTATACTGAGCGTAGACTTGCTGAGAGCAAAATACATCAGCTAGCATTTTACGACGCACTAACGGGCCTGGCCAATCGTATTCTTTTTCGCGACAAACTAAGAAAAGCAGTCGTGGCTGCCAACGAAAAAACACACCAGCTGGCTGTTATCTATTTCGACTTGGACGACTTCAAACGCGTGAACGATACATTCGGTCACTCCATTGGCGATAAGCTGATTCAGTCCGTTGGCAAAAGACTGCTCAAAGAGCTGCAATCATTGGAAGACAGCGGCCAGGCAGGATATGGATCAAGTACATTGGCGAGAATGGGCGGTGATGAATTCACATTGCTGCTAGACAACATCGACAACAAGCAAAGCGTCACGTCAGTTGCTGAACATATAATTGAACGCTTCACTAAGCCGTTCAAATTCGACGAATACGAGCTATTTACCACTCCCAGTCTGGGTATATCATTGTTTCCGAATGACGGTGATACTGTTGACACGTTACTTAAAAGCGCAGACATGGCGATGTACGAAGCCAAACGTGCGGGAAAAAATGCCTTTAAGTTTCATACCCTTGATCGAGATACCGAGGTACTAAGGCAACATAAAATTGCTGAGCGTATGAGAACAGCTTTACAAGACGATAATTTCAAAGTTTTTTTCCAACCTCAGCTTGATTTAACCACAGGGTATATCACTTCAGCAGAAGCACTGCTTCGATGGAGTGACGATGAACTGGGCAATGTCTCTCCCCAGGAGTTCATTCCCATTGCTGAAGAAACCGGACTGATAGTAGCTCTTGGCGAATGGGTGTTACGATCCAGCTGCCTACAAGCAAAGCAATGGGCCGACAAGGGCTTTGGCATCCAAAAAGTAGCCGTTAATATTTCATTGATACAGTTTGGTCAAGCGGGCTTTTCTGAGTTAATTCAAACCGTATTAGACGAAACCAAACTAAACGCCTGTCAGCTAGAGCTGGAAATTACCGAGTCTGTTTTGGCCGTTGACCTCACTCACACCATCAGCACGTTGAAAAGCTTGAAAGCATTGGGAGTGACACTATCGATCGATGATTTCGGCACCGGCTATTCAAGCCTTAGTCATTTGAAAAATTTTCCTATCGACCAGTTGAAAATTGATCAATCATTTATTCGCAATGTGACTGAAAACAATGACGACGCGGCGATTACCCGTGCGGTAATCGCGATGGCCAACAGCATGAATATTCGGGTGCTCGCTGAAGGTGTCGAAACGCTTGAGCATTTGGATTTTCTACGTGAAAATTGCTGCGATGAAATACAGGGCTATTTCATTAGCCGTCCGATGTCGGCAGCTGACCTGGAATACAGCATGCCAGACGTAGATCAATTGCTCGACAGTCTATTTGAGAACAGAGGCGCGACACCACAAATTAAGGCCGTGTAGCTGAATCGTGTCTGTTCAGCTAGGTTTGTTGGAGCTGTTCAGCGCGCGCCTGTCGCGCCTTGTAAATCAATGATGGGAAGTTCGCGCGCAACATAGACGCGTATTTGATAACGCCCCCCGCCACGGACGCGACAGCGTGTGCACTGACTAGTTGCACCGAATCAATCATATGAAATGACTTCGCTCATCGAGCTATCGCGATGCCAATTCCAATAGGTATCGCGCAGAGTACAAGTTAGCTCACCCGGGGAATTATTTGAAAACGTGTGCCCATTAATTTTGGTCACGGGTATTATGCCCCCGCCGGTGGTAGTGGCAAATACTTCGTCAGCCGCCATAAGAATATCCGCAGTGATGTCGGCTTCAGTGACCACAATGTTATGCACTGCACACAGCTCAATCGCGATCTTTCGGGTGATACCTTCCAGCACTCCTGAGCGCGGTGTGCTTACAACACCGTCTTTAATTAAAAACACATTAAAACCCGGCCCCTCGGTCACATAGCCTTGTGCATCAACGAGTACCGTGTTGTCGAAACCTGCCTCTTTGGCTGCAAACAACCCTTGTGTGAAATCACCCCAATGATAGTTCTTTGCTGTTGGATCAACAGAATTCGATGCGATTCGATGCAAATTTTCAGGCATCTGAAGATGGGCTCCACGCGCCATAATTTCTTTTGAGAACACCCACACAAACGGCACACACCAGGCATAAAAATGGTTAATGCAATCTCTTGGGTCCCTGCTCCCAGGTACCCCGGGCTGACCACGACTGGCGACAAAAGAAACATAAGCAGCTTTAAGTGTTGATCGTGAGACTATCTGGTGCAATATCTGCCGTATGTCGTCGCGTGATTGCTCGATAGACAAATTGCACTTTACCAGGCTACTTTCGAATCGAGTCAGGTAGTCATCAAGTCGAAAAAAGCGGCCGTCCCATGAATGCACCACATCATAAGTGATGTCAGAATGGGTGAGCCCCCAATCAGTCACCGGGATAGCAGCCTCTTTGACTGGAATTACTTTGCCATTCATCCATGCCGCCCCGGCCGCCCAGTTTATCTTATTTAACGGTAAGGCAGATTGATCATCGCTAGCCATTTAATAAGTGGCCCGTCCACCGGATACATCAAATGCTGCTCCGGTGGTAAATGAATTCTCAGCAGATGCCATCCACATAATCATGCTGGCGATTTCATCGACAGTCACAAATCGCTGCCGCGGTATTTTAGCCAACATGTAGTCGATAAATTCTTGTTCCATCTGATCAAAGATTCGTGTCTTGGCTGCAGCCGGGGTTACGCAATTCACAGCGATATCATGTGAGGCCAATTCTTTACCTAACGATTTAGTCAATGCGATCACCGCCGCCTTTGAAGCAGAATACGCTGAGGCATTGGGGTTGCCCTCCTTTCCGGCCACCGAGGCTATATTTACAATTCTTCCATAACCCTGTGCTGTCATTCCGGGGACCAGCGCTTTGCAACAATGAAAAGTACCATCAAGGTTTACTGCCTGCACTTTTCGCCATTCATCAACCGGGTAGTTTTCAACACTGGTGTTCGGCCCTGCAATACCTGCGCTATTAACCAGGATATCAACCTTGCCAAAAGCCACACCGGTTTGTTCAGCCGCTGCACCTACACTTTCATAATTACTGACATCAACACTAATCAGTT
>JALZUX010000515.1 GCA_023301405.1 Granulosicoccaceae bacterium
GGGTTCGGATACTCTGTCATCGCCGCAACCACTGCAGAAGAGGCTATCGAGTTACTTCGGGAAAATAATCTGATTCCGGCGGCGATGGTGGTTGATTTCAGGCTTGAGCAAGGCGTAACTGGTACTGATGTGGTTAAACAAATTAATGAAACATTCGAAATATCAGCGCCGGCGTTAATTGTCACTGGCGATACCTCAGAGCTAGGTCTTAAGGAAATAGCGCGCTCAGGGCTGGTGTACCTTCATAAGCCAGTGGCTGCTGATGTTCTGCTGGAACGACTTGGTTCGATGCTAGGCGAGACGCAGAGCCAGCAGGGTTAGTAATCCTGATCACTATTCTTCTTCCTGATAATAGGCATTCAGGATTCCTGAGTTTTTGTGCACGGTGGCCTGATTTCAGCTTTTGCTGATACCTTTTATCGAGGGCGCGGGTAATACAGCGATTTCGGGGGCGAGCGGCAACAGAGGTCGGCGCTGACAAATGCCATCAGCGACAAGCTTTGTATTAAGCCGCTAAATCGAAGTCGCTGGTGCACTGTTTCAAGTGAAATTCACAGCCAAGTCGACTGATCGAAGTACCTGTTTTCAACTCATAAAACTCTGAAGGCCTTCCATTTGCAGCTAAGAAGCCGGGCAAGAACTATTTCTTTTCAAAGTTTCGTTGGATTTTGCCCTCTACCACTCTGACTTCACTATTCACGCTCAACGAGCCTTAAATCGAGGTCACTGTGCGGCGTGCCTGTTTGAATTGTTGCCTAACCTCTTATCAAAGCTGGCTGGCGCCGTAATAAGCGGCTTCTGCGGGAATTGGTGATACAGAAGCTTGCCGCCGGGGCTGTGCTTGAAAAGCGATCAGGACCAGCAAGCAGGCGCTTGTTATTGTTGTGGGTGCATAGGCAGGTAAAGTGATAAGTTTTTATAAGTCCCTTTATTTGAAACGGCGTACTCGAACAACGCTATAATTGTAGGGCTGGCCGCGCAATGCAGAGAGTGCGCAACACAATAGCGTATTTTGCAAAGAATCGGGCCCTCAAGCTTTATTCAAAAACAACTAGACTGTAGACTCCGCAGCCTTGCCTGTTCTTCCTCCTTGATCTTCCTTCCGGACCCTTCTTTGATTTCCACAGCAAACATCACCATGCAATTTGGCTCTGAGCCATTATTTGAAAATATTTCCGCAAAATTTGACAACGGAAGCCGCTACGGCTTAATCGGTGCGAACGGCTGTGGTAAATCGACACTCATGAAGATAATGAGCGGAGAATTAGAGCCCACCGCGGGCAATGTGTCGATCAGTCCGGGCGAGAAAATGGGCACTTTGAGTCAGGATCAATTCGCTTTTGAGCAGTATAGCGTTATCGATACGGTGATTATGGGCGACAAAGAGTTGTGGGCGGTCAAGTGCGAGCGCGAGCGTATTTATGCATTGCCCGAGATGTCTGACGCTGATGGCATCAAAGTGGGAAATCTTGAAGCAGATTTTGCCGAGATGGATGGCTATACCGCGGAAAGCCGCGCTGGTGATATTCTGCTGGATGCGGGTATCGATGAAGAGCTACATTTTGGTTTAATGAGCGAAGTAGCACCGGGCCGCAAGTTACGGGTGTTACTTGCGCAAGCGTTGTTCGCAAATCCCGATATTCTGCTTCTGGATGAGCCAACTAACAACCTGGACATCGATACGATTGGCTGGTTGCAAACCGAGCTGAATAAGCGCACCTGCACAATGGTGATTATTTCCCACGACAGGCACTTTCTGAATTCTGTTTGTACTCATATGGCCGATATTGATTATGGTGAGCTTCGTATCTACCCTGGCAACTATGAGTATTTTCTAGCGCAATCCAGTTTGATTCGTGAGCAGTTGCTTTCAGGCAATAGCAGGAAGGCCGCCGAGATCGAAGAGTTACAAGACTTCGTCAACCGCTTTGGTGCGAATGCTTCTAAGGCGAAGCAGGCCAGTTCTCGCGCTAAGAAGATGGATAAAATTAAGCTTGATGAGGTGAAGTCTTCAAGCAGAATGACACCGTCATTGCGCTTTACCCAGCACAAGAAACTACACCGCAATGCCTTGGTATTGGAAGGACTGTCACATGGTTTTAACGATGAGACTCTGTTCACCAGTAACGATGTGATCCTTGATGCAGGCACACGCTGGGCGGTATTGGGTGATAACGGTACGGGTAAAACGACTTTTCTGCGTTGCTTATTGGATCAACTTACGCCAAATGGTGGTAGTTTTAAATGGTCTGAAAATGCAGTGGTTGGCTACTGCCCGCAGGATAATACACAAGACTTTGATAGTGACTTAACGTTATTCGATTGGTTGGGCCAGTGGCGTACCGCAAAGCATGATGACTTGATGGTTCGTGGTTTATTAGGGCGCTTGTTATTTACAGAAGATGACTTCCTAAAGAAGGCCAAGGTCTGTTCAGGGGGTGAAAAAAATCGCCTGTTGTTTGGCAAGCTTATGATGCAAGATACCAATGTGTTGATTCTGGATGAGCCAACAAACCATATGGACATGGAAGCGATCGAGGCGTTAAATAACGCGTTAAAAGTATATGAAGGCACGTTAATTTTTGTAAGCCATGACCGCGAGTTTGTATCGACACTGGCCAATCGTATTCTTGAAATTAAAGACAACAAAATGACGGCGTTTGAAGGCACTTATAATGAGTTCAGGCAGAGCAAAGGGCTGGCATGAGTAAAGAAAACCTTCATATGAACAACCCGCTGCAAGGGGTTGGCTTAAAAACGGTATTGGAGGAATTAGTTACCTACTATGGTTTTGATGTGCTTTACGCCTACTTAAACATGAACTGTTTTAAATCAAACCCCAGTATTACAGCGTGCGCGAAGTTCTTGAAAAAAACTGACTGGGCACGTGAAAAGGTCGAACTTCTCTATTTGTACCAGTACAAAAATTTACCCGCTGTGTCATCGGAGCAGTTCAATGTAGCGCCCAGAGAGCGCATTGTGCCTGAACACCAAAAGCCCGGTCAGCCTGCAATATTGACCATTGAAGACGGTGAGCGTTTGCAGCAGAAGCGAAGAAAAAATGCCGCTAGCCGCAACAGCTACAACAGTGAACGCCAAGGGTCGAGTAGGGCCTATAATGATAAACGTAATACGCAAAGGCATAAGCCTGATGATTATGGCAGTGAGCCAGGTCATTATAAAACCGCTGACACCAAGACCAATGAATCTCGTAGTAGCTCGTCAGATGATGAGCCTGAACTGACAGAACCGGCGCCGGTTTTTGACCCGTGGGCCACTGCAAAAAGAAGAACTGAGCGTTAGTCGTTTTG
>JALZUX010000516.1 GCA_023301405.1 Granulosicoccaceae bacterium
GAGTCTGTCGCGTAGTAAAAATGAGACTATTGCTGTTCAAATGATCAATGCAGACTAATCGGACTATAAGAGATGGTTGAGTTCATATGAAGATCAATAATTATAATTTCTTAAAGAGTAGATTTCTTCATGCACTGGTCCTTATGGTGCCTGTTTTTTGTAGTGGTGTAGTTGCGGCTCAAGAGTTAGAAAATTCGGCATTTAGGCCATACATGTTTGCGGGCTTCGCTGCCGATGTGCCGGATACCCATATCTATGGTGGGTTCAGTTATACCACTGTTCACAGCATCACCAAAGCTGATGAACTGGGAGATTTTTTCACCAGTGGATTGATTCATACCTGGTATCGTCCTGAAAAAATTTACGGTCAGGAAGACTACAACCGAGATGCTCATGGGTACCACAGCATGGAGGGCGGTGCGGGCTACAAGCCATATTATCGTTTTCATAATTCAAAAATGCCGCTTAAGTTTACTATGGGCGGTGTTTCCGGTGGATTCGGTTCTTTCTCGAATGGCCCGGGCTACGGCACACCAGGAATCAATAGATCTGAAGATGCCACATTCAAGAACTGGGACACCAATGTTGGTCGCTATGGCGCCGCCATACTAAGTAATAAATTTCTGTTCCCCATGGATGGAATTGGCTTCAAGGAAGAAAGTAACAACAGAATGTTCGGATACGGATATTACCCTTTGCCCTTAACCGAACCCAAAAGTACAACAGCGGGTCAGGATGTTCCAACAGGTAATTATAGTTGGACTGTGTTTATCAATACCGAAAACTTCAGTGGCCCTATTGCTTTTCACCCACCTTATCACTGGTCTAGACGTGGTTTGGATACCTCGGCAATCGCTGGAATTACGTTTGATCAGAGTTTATTGGTAAAGCATCCTCCTATACAGCGTGAATCAGGAAACCTTCCGGCAAAAAAATGGACTGACCCCAATGGGGATGTATATTACAAAGTATCTGCCGCTTACATGCCTGTGGATGATGATGGAATTGGCAGGCTTGCAGGGAATGTTATGATGATGGACGGCAGTATGTGGGACAGCCTGAACAACTGGTTTAATGGAGGGCCTGTAGCATCGCAGAATTTCGACGCTTCACCGGGTGCCATTCATATGCGACAGAATACATCAGGTACACCACGGTACCGATTTGATAATACTGTTGATATTACTGAATCAGGTTTTATGCAAAGAGTTGTTGATCCAGCCAGTGACTACAACTTAGCCTATCAGTGGGGCGATCTTACCACAGCGGTTCCAAACCAGGAATTAGTCCAGCTTCCTGAATATTACGTACTAAGAAGTGGTGCCAACTCTGCTGATGCGATACCTGAAAGTGAAGTGCCGACTGAAAGCGGATTGCACGCAATAGAAGGCAGAGAGCCCTTTGTGGATGACTGGCAATACGACAACGACCTATATGCTTCCACACCCGTTATAACGCCAATGCATCCTGATTTTCCAGATATAGGGGGCAATGAAATACTGAGTGCATGGACTAGCCCGGGCCCGGTTGCCGGCCCCCATGCGGTGGAGTTGGAGGATGGAAGCACTACGGTATATTACTGGTATAAATTTAATGAACAGCCCTCCATTCTTAACTCTGATATGGATGATGCTGAAAGAGATTTGATACAGCAAAGAGTAGAGCTCATTCATGCTAATTGGACTACTGACAACAGTGCTTTTATCCCCGAAGTGACCAAGAAACTTGTTTCTGTAGATGAGGGGCTGATAGTAACTGCGCCACAAGGATTAGAAATTGGCTACGTTGCAGTTCCTGTTCATCAACAGCTTTCGACTGAAGCATTACCTGTGTTTCCGGCAATAGACAGAATCGAAGCTGTGCCGGATTGTTCCATTGGGTCACTCTGTAACCCGGACAGCGATGGCGATGGGCTCAGTGACAGCACAGAGGTCAGCGCCAGCAACACCGACCCGAATAACCCTGACTCTGATAGTGATGGCCTGACCGACGGTGAAGAGTTTAACGTTTACAATACTGATCCGAACAACTCGGATACTGACGGCGACGGTTTAACCGATGCCTTTGAATTAACCGAGACCAGCACTGATCCGACGCTTGCTGACACCGATGGGGATACCCTGTCTGACAATGTCGAACTTACCATCACCCTGACCAATCCGCTGGAAGCGGACAGTGACAACGACGGTTTAACTGATGGTCAGGAAGTCAACACCAGTGACACCGATCCGAACAACGTGGACACGGATGGTGATGGCGTATCGGACGGTGATGAAGTGAACGCGGGCACCGACCCGAACTTAGACAGCGACGACACAGCCGAAGTGCCTCCAGCACCTGACGAATCCACTGAACAGTTAGTGATCAGTTCAGGCTGTGCTTTGCACTATACTGGGCGTTCGCCGATCGATCCGATGCTGCCGCTGGTGCTTGCATTGTCTATGCTGGCCTGTCACAGACGGCGTAAGATGCATTAACCTATGACCTAAGTTTAAGTGTTAGAACTTTTTAGTGAAAGCACAATTTTTCCAACATATTCTTTTTGTAAAAATACCTGTTGCGCCTTGGCTATGTTCTCTAAGGGGAAGTAATTAGCGACAAGCGGTTTAATAGCACTGCTTTCAATGTAGCGTATTAAGTTGTGGAATACGTTGGGTTCAAGAACAGTACACCCAAAAAAGCTTAGATCTTTCAGGTATAAGGTTCTGATATCAAGTTCCACAATTGGCCCGGCAATGGCTCCGGCAACAGCATATCTACCGCCTTGTTTTAGTACATCAAGTAGTTCTGACCAATGGCTTCCTGCAACCAGATCTATCACCACATCAACGCTGTTATTACCTAAGATATCTACCACACTTTCATTGCGTTGTATTGTTGTTGATGCACCAAGCTCAAGTAATGCGCTTGATTTTGAAGAGCTTGTTACTGCAATTATGGTAGCGCCTCTAGCTTTAGCCAGTTGCACCGCAGCAGAACCCACACCACCTGAAGCCCCCGTAACCAGCACAGTCTCACCCGACTTTACATCTGACTTGGTTAATAGATTTTCAGCGGTAGAATAAGAACAAGGAAAAGAGGCTAGTTCGATGTCAGTCAAGGGACTCACTATTTTATATGCATGCCTTGAAGAAACGGTCGTGTACTCGGCAAAACCGCCGTCGCACTCAGACCCGAAATACCAAGGTGATGCCAATTCATTACCATTATATTCGCGAATGCATGGCTCAACTAAGACTCTTTCTCCAATACGCTCCTTGTTTACACCTGCACCTACAGCCACTATTTCACCACAAACATCTGCCCCTTGGATTCGAGGAAAACTCAAAGCATTGCCGCTCCAGCTAGCGTCGTCACTGCCAGCATCTGCTTTTGAGTACCATGCGGTGCGTGTATTTATATCGGTATTATTTACACCGGCAGCTGCAACGTTAATGAGCACCTGATTATTGCCAGGTCTAGGGACAGGAATATCTGTTTGATACTCCAGTTTATCGAAGTCCCCATGTCCCGTAAGAGCGACTCCCTTCATTGTTGTTGGTACAGGATGCATTTTTTCGATCTTCAGGTTAGTTAACGCTATAGTACCAGCCCGAACCGTGGGATGGGTGAACGCTATATAAGGGTGCCCGTCTGAATGCAGTTGGTGTAAGGCCAGCGTTGATAGATTGGATTTTCAATTCAGTTAAATGTGGCGAGGCAAAAACCAAAGGATTCTGCTTTGGTGGATGGCTGGTTTGCACCGATCGGCAGGGCCTTTTGGAATGTTGCAGCGGCACCCGTAGTCGCGAGTTGGTGTGGGCTGAGTGATGCCTTGGCTCCGGCATGTAACAGCCGAATGAGCCGAGGTCGCAAATAAGCAAAACATTTCTTTTCGCTAAGTCTATTGTGTAAAGCGAGATCCCCTCTAACTGAGCCCACCTGTTGACAACATCATCAAGCCAACACTACACCACAGATACTCATAAACACGGAATACTCTTTGTTTTTGCAGCTGGCGTCCTATGGTCGACAGTGGGTCTTGGTATTCGGCTGATTGAAGATGCCGTCGTCTGGCAGATTTTATTTTATCGTTCCATCAGTATGTCAATTTTTCTGTATGTAGTGATTCGTCTGCGTTCAGGCGAGAGTCCGTTTGTCCAATTGCGGCGCATCGGCTTTCCAGCCGTGATCGCGGGTTTGTCATTAGTGGCTGCCTATTCCGGCGGTATTTACGCTATCCAAAACACGTCAGTGGCGAACGCAATGCTGTTGTTTGCCACTGCGCCGTTTATGGCTGCGGTTTTGGGGTGGTTGGTTCTGCGTGAACCTGTGCGCGGTGCCACATGGATTTCCATTGCTGTGGCGCTTGGTGGTATTGCAATCATGGTCGCAGATAAATCGGGAGGCGTAGTCTTGAAGGGCAGCCTAGCGGCACTTGGCTCGGCGTTTGGGTTTGCCGTGTTTACAGTGGCATTGCGCTGGGGGCGAACCGGGGAAATGTTGCCTTCCGTGTTTTTATCAGGCGTATTTGCGCTGGTGATAACATTCGCGGTTTGCCGGTTTTCAGGGCTTTCCATGGCCGTTAGTCTTTATGATGGCGGTGTTGCCATGAGTATGGGAGTGTTTCAGGTAGGCGCTGGTCTTATTCTCTATACGTTGGGGTCACGCAGCTTGCCTGCGGCAGAGCTAACGCTGCTGTCGCTGGCAGAGGTATTACTTGGTCCGGTCTGGGTCTGGCTATTCCTTGGGGAAACAGCAAGCATCAATACATTGGTTGGTGGTGCTGTTCTGCTTGTTGCGATTGTCGGCAATGCGGTATCTGGCAAGCGCCGCAAGCCGCCGGCTATAACAGCGCCGTAGCGTGTGGTTTGATGGCAAATATCGACTGAGTGTCTGGCTACGGCTTAACACGGTTGCTATCTGCGTTGGTTTGGAGTGCCGCATACCAAGAGGCTTGGTTGGGAGTAGGGAAGGGCTCTTTCCTGTCCTTATTATACGAAACGTACCGCAGGCTTACTGCCCTGTTACTGTATGCGTTGGCTAGCTCTATTCGTCAATAACGTTAAGCTCAATTTTAGATTGGCGCTGAAGCGTGACCTTTTCGCCGTTCATCACAACTTCAATTTCATTGTCAGAAATAAACTCGACAGTACCTTGCAATCTATTAGATGTCCCGGTATCCATGTTAACAATAAGATCTAAGCGATCAGGCTCGGTAGAAGAATCATATTCATACTCCATTGTTCCGCGCCCAAGAATATGCTCAGCTGTCGCTGATTTTCCCTCTTTGATTAGATCAGCTGTACCGTCATCATTTAAGACTAGGCCGCCTTTTTCTCCGCGTGCATCTGTGCCATTCCAGACGCCAACTATCTTAGAAAGGGCAATGCTTTCAGTAGAGGTAGGCGTCAGTGTTTTTGCAGAAAAACAACCGGACAATAAAAAACAGGCTAGCAGAAAATACACTTTCATTTTGATAGAGCTCTTTTTGGGGCTACGCGTCGCGAAAATAATGAGCCATCTTAAGTGCTAGAAAAATTTAAACTACGTTCGTTTGCATGGCCTGATGCCGGGTTGTTTCGCGAATAATGCTACCAGCGGGTAGGGGCAGACTGCCGCTAGTAATTAACACAGCGCAAGCGAAGACGATATAACATTTGTCATGATATTGCCATCAACGAGACACCTGCTTGCGTATAGTTCTGTTAATTCTTTTTGCTGAATAGCATTGTCTGTTGGCGAAGCTTATGGTGCAGGCATTGTAAGTGTTTTGCAGGGGCCACAAACAAGCTTGGCCGTTGCGGACTTTGCCTTTTTTGATTAGGGTTCCCGAATGGTCATTATTTAAAAGTCGATCAACTTTTTCTGCCAACGCATTTGTTTCACTCCACAAGCCGAGTAACAGGTATTTTGGGTGTTACTGGATTCAGTAGTGCAAGCCAGAAACACAGGGACTCCCGGGATCTGGTCGAGCTTCATTTAACCGCAAATTATGTGGTGGGTGAGGGAGCTCTCTCGATCACCCTGTCTCGATTATGCTGAATTTCACCAATGGAATATCAAAGGTAAAGATGGCCGAAAATCTTTTTCGCTACCATGAGTCTTGTTATCAAAACCAATAACTAGCAAATGCTCTTTACCCTCAATATACTCCACAATGGTTGAATTGCTTATCGAGATAGCTGGCTTTGAGATAGTTTCAATTCGGGGCGCAAAAATTTTAACTGATGTAATGCTTTTAAATCCACACTTATGATTCAATGGTTGGCGCTTTGCATCCGGCGCTGAATCTGGACGCAAGCCAAAAGAAAGATAGAACCACATAGGTTCAGAGCTTGGTGTTGAAGCAACTTTTATATCCAGATGTTCAGGAAGGTATTGTGGCCGGTAGCTCCAGCCCTCAAATGAAAATTCCGGTCGATCTTCAGGTGGACGAAAGCAAACACCGAATGGGGAAGCCCTACGTGCCGTTTGCGGAAAACGCTTATGTAGTTTTGTTGGCCTTGTTAAATCATTATTTAATTCAATAGGGTCAGTGGTAAACAGTAGCTCGATGAATGAGTTTTGAAAGAAAAACCTTCTGTTGGCTGTTCCTTGGCCGGGGTGG
>JALZUX010000517.1 GCA_023301405.1 Granulosicoccaceae bacterium
ATAGGCGATCGATAAGCCGACGACACCGCCACCGACTACAGCAAAATCAGATTCGCCGTTCAACGCTGCTGCCTAGGAGCCTGTCCGGGAACTAGGGTCTTGAGCTCCGGCGTGAGATTTTGAGTCAGATATTTCGATCGATAGAGGCGCATAGTCATTCTTCTTCAACGAAATCGATCGTAATAGCTGGCCAAAACACCGCGCCCGCAGTAGATCATAGTTCTCGGGCAGCCACCTTGCAGTCATTCTTCTTTTGACGCAATTGATTGTAATAGCTGGCTGGAAGATCGCCTGCTGGAAGATCGCTTGCACAGTAGGTCATTCATTCCCGGGCGGCCCTCTATTGCAGTGCCTGGCTTTTTTCAGCAAGCAGGGTAAGTGACTCGCGTTGTGCCGCGGTGGGGTTTAGGCTAAGGGCACGTCGGGCCAGTTGCAAAGCTGTACCGGGTTGATCTAAGGCCAGATGACTTTCGGCTAATGCTTCGAAGGTCAGCGGGTCTTGTGGTGAGATTCGGATGGCTCGCTCCAGCAGGCCAATTGCCCGCGAGTGATTGTCGGCGGCAGCGGCCCTTGATGCCTGGTCACGCAGAGCAATGGCTGCAGGAAGGCTTCGAGCAGCTTCGTTGGGGGTCGTTATTATGGTCGTGGGGCGAATCACTTCAGGTGGTGTTGCCGGGGGTAGTGTGGGCAGTAGTACGGGTTCTTCCGGAAGTGTTGTCGGTACTTGTGCTGGCGGGCTTTGAGTTTGTGGTGGCTGGGCGTATTTGGTGCCGCAACCAGCCAGCGCGATCATGCTGAGTAGGCCTACAACGCATGGTCGATATTTATTAGCGCAGTGCTGTATCAATGGTAGAGGTCCCATGGTTTATTATTCGTTGTCGCAGTTAGTGTAATAATAACTGATTTTCGCAAAAGTCGTGATTGCAGAGACGTATTGGTTTCTGGGTATTCGTGCCGGTTCAAACCCGTGGTCAAAGCAGATGCCTGCTTGTTGTAACTCAGTGTTATTAACCTTAACAATACTGCTTAATTAATGATGTATAACCTCCTGTAAAGCTAATCAGTTCAACTGAGAAAATAAAATATGTCAATCACCGGCGAGTGTTTTTGTGGCGATATCAAGTATCAGGTCAATGGCGATCTTCATGAGGTTAAATCATGTCATTGTTCGCGATGCCGCAAAGCATTTAGTGCACAGGCGTCTGCTACAGCGTTAGTTAATCCTGATGAGTTCACTTGGCTATCAGGTGCTGAAAAGCTGACGTCATATGTTGGGGGGCATGGGTTTGGTTTTCAGTTCTGCAGTCAGTGTGGTTCCACACTGTGTACTGTCCTCAATGGCAAAATATTTCAGATTACATTGGGTTGCCTGAATGGTGACCCTGATTTAGAGATCGGCACGCATATCTTTGTGGGATCAAAGGCGGCCTGGGAAAAAATGCCCCATGATGTGCTTACGTATGAGTGTGGGCCACCTGAACGATCTTGACATCAAATTGTTTTCTATTGTTTCAGGTGGCTTGGCCCGTTATGGTCTGTTAAGCGTAGAGGTTTTGAGTGTTAAGTGACTTGTCGCGATTTTGTTATTTAAAGACACCCTTCAGTAGCCCGATAAGCCCGCTTGATTCTTGTTCATTGTTTGGGCTTGTACTTGTCGTGCTTTGGGATTGACTGTTGGCCGGGTCTGCATAAGCAGCATCTGCGGGGTCTAAAGAAACGCTAGCCTGTTGGGAGTCAGAAGGTGTGTTGTTGGTGCCTTTGTTAGCAACGCTGCGTTGCTGCAAGTTAAGTTGCGCAGATTCTTCATCACCCCACCCGAATGTACCGTGATTTTCTACGTCTACGCGCAAGGTTGGCCAGTTTACAATGCCTTCCTGACCGTTGGGGTCTGACCACCATATTTCGTTGCCGATGTGTAAACCGGATAACACCATTTGATTGTCGGGCCAGCGTGGGGCAGGGTAGCCGCGTGGGTCTGCTTTGGCCATCATTTCACCGGCTTGGCTGTTGCCTTCAAGCAGTGGTCGTAATTTGCTTTGCGCCCAATCCATCACGCTGTTGATCGATAAGCTAGTGATAGGGCCGTTGACAGGAATCAATGCAATGTAGCGAAAATAATTACCACCACCGGTTTCGATTTTTAGAATGACATGAAAATCTTGTCCGGAGATGTTGGTCTTGCCAATTACTTTGCCGCCAGCCCAGGCGCCGTCGGGGCGATCAGTGTTGCCGTTTTTCTGGTCGGGCATTTGAAACCAGACATTGATATTGTAAGCCTTGGTGCGATTGCTGTTTATCGCATTAATACCACCGACTAAAGACGAGTGTGAAGCTGTTTGCGGGTTGTCGATATCATGAAGATACATATCAAGAAATGTATTAACCGTTGGATTGCCCGAGTAAGAGGTAACCACTGATACATTGGTCTGTGGCAGGTCTGCCAGCTTGCAGGGAAATCCGGTTTGTTTTTGCGCGGGCTTCATGTCAAAGATAGGCGTCTGCATGCCTTCACCTTTCATGCGAAACTCACCGTCCAGACCCGATACAGGGTTGAGCTTGCCATTGGTTTCCCAGCGTCCGCCCATGGTGCCGAGAACAGCACATGGAAACGCCTTAACCCGGTATTGATCGTCATTTATGCAGCGAAACTTCATGTAGGAGTTGTTGCTGTCAAGATGCCACTCAATGTAGCTATCGAGAGGAATCTGGTATGAGTAACCATAGGCGTTGGTCAGAAACAGTAGCCCGTTAACTTCGCGTTTAGCAAATGCACCAGACGGCGCTGTGTCGCTTTGTTTTGGCTCGCCGCGCAGAAATACTTTGGCACGTTTGATGGCGGTCATTCCCTTACTTAACTGGCGTGTCGCAGGGCTGATAAAGGTGCTGGCCAGTGTGTGAGAAAAAGGTGCGGCGGCGGCAAGTGCCAGCGCTGCACGTATTGTATTTCGTCGATTCATAACAACACCGAAAGTAAGAGGCAATGGGTGGACCAGAGTTTTGGAGCCAGGTTCGGCAGTGTATACAGTTAGTAACTATCCACAGCAACGCGAATGGTTGATCAAGGTTCGCTATGTGCAGCGAACCAGATCAATAATGCGTTACCACTGTATTTTTTGCCACGCGCCGTTTTGCTGATCTGTGCTCAAAGTAACGCCGTTCCATTTTCCCGCAGAATAATAGCTGCCGTCTGAGCGTTGGTTGAACATGGAAACGCTGAGTCTTGCGGTGGCCGAGTTGGCTGCTGTGTTGATGTCGTCGATGGCGACATCCAGTCGGTCATACCGTTGAAACATTTTTCGCAAAAACTCTGTTCGTTCAGCAGGCAGCGAGTTGCTGATGTTTAATACCTCGCCTAGGTTTTTGGCTTCGATCGCAACTCGTAGTTGATTGAGGTGTCGAGCGGTTGCATCATTGCCGTCAATAAAACTGCGGCGTGGTGCTGACGGTAGCGGCTCAGGTTCGTTGTTCACCACGGCAATATTTTGATCAACGTTGGATGTGAAGTCTGTTTCTAATGGTGTGGTCGCGCCGCTACGGATTTCCCGTGATGGCTCTTGAAAGTTGTTTTCTCTGGGCGCTGGCAGCGTTGTCGGGGCTATCGGTAGCACGGTTGCATCAGGTACGGTTCCTGATGAAGTGTTATCGATATCGGCAGTCGAAAGTGCAACCTCTGGGATTTCAGTGGTATTGGGCGCAAAGAGTGGTTCGTCTTGGTTTTGCTCTGCACTCACACGCGCTTGATTGTCGGCAATCGAGCTTGGGATGTTTTGATCTTGAGTGGTTAGTGTTTCCACGGCGGGTTGACTGTTAACACCATTTTTACCGTTTTTTATTTGTTCTTGGAGAGAGCTGGACAGGTTGGCGTCAGCCAGGTATTTATCCGTTTCGTTGAATAGTTCTTCGGCTTCAATGAATTTTTGTTCGCCAATCAGCTGCTCTATGGTCGCGACTTTTTCGTTTACCCATGGGGACGGAGACTGATCGATGCCAACGGCGCCAGATGTTGTTGTTTGTGACGATAGGGGTTGGTTGGCAGGGCCGGGAAGCCCTTCGATCTGCAATCCCCGGGCGTTTGCCTGTGAAAGTATTCTGTTTGCCTCGTTGAGATCATTGGCGTCAATGTTTTCTATGATCTGATTTTTAACCGCTGATTGAATGTTGGCGATGCCATCGATTGCTTGCTGGTTATCAGGTTCGCCTGAAAGAATCAGTTGGTAGTAATCAAACGCCGACTGACCGGTAGGAAAGATCAGTGCCCCGTCTGATATTTGCAATTGTGCGTTATCTAAAGCTGTGGCGACGGTCATTTCCGGTACATCTTTGCTCGGAAGTTTAAATAAGTCAGGTTTGTTCACATAAAGTACAGGCCCACCAACAACGGCGATGAGTCCGGCGGCAGGTAATAGCCAGCGCCACTTAGATGGTGGTGTGGGGTGCTCGTAGTCCCAGTCTGTTTCATCGAACTGTATTTCGTTGCGAATCGGCGCTTGTCTGATTGGCTCTCTTGTCTTGCGAGGGGGTTGACGGTACTCGGAGTTTCGCTGTGGCGTTGCCTCGGAAGCTGGCGCTTTGTTGTTAAAGCGACCGGGTGCCGCATTGTTGTTGGCGTTTACCGCCCCATAGGGAGGCGGGAAACGATCGTCATCTGCTGCTGTTGGGGTAGACGCTGATGCTGCAGGGTTTCGTTTTACAATATCCCGGCGCAGTACGTTTCTGAGTTCCTGGGTATGGGTAGTTTGGCCTGGGTTATTAGCCATATTACTCAGCGTATTGTTTAGCGTCTGATTGTGCGGTGTTGTAGCGTCTAGTGCTGATTCGGGTGAGGCAGGGCGGGCGGTTTGCGGTTCTATGGTATTTCTATTTGCCGCCTGCGTTGTGCCTCGGTTGGCTATTGCAGGGTTACTGGCAAAAGGACTGGTTGGGGTTGCAGTTGCGCGCACTTGATCCTGGTTGTTCGGTGGTATTCGGGTGGGTTCAGCCGTTGGTTGAAAGTCTGTTGTGTTGTCGGG
>JALZUX010000518.1 GCA_023301405.1 Granulosicoccaceae bacterium
TTTGCGAGCAAAGCCCCTATGCTTGTCGCCGCCGTCGGCTGCTTTGCTATCTTCGATGCTGCAACCTTGTCACTGCTTCCTGTATACGGAGTTGAAAACGGTTTATCCGCCAGCACTGCAGCTTTTGCACTGACAGCACTTATTGTTGGCAATATATTCCTGCAATACCCCATTGGGTGGCTGGCCGATAAAATACCATCACGAACGTTACTCATGTGGCTAGCCGGCATCACCGCCTTGATCACGGCATGCCTGCCATGGTTACTGCACTCTCCGTTGCTCTGGCCCGCTTTGGTGATAGCAGGCTCATCAGGTTACGGGGTCTACACGGTGTCATTAAAATCTTTGGGCGATAGATTCAGCGGTCATGAACTGATCAACGGCTCCGCGACATTTTCAGTAATGTGGGGAATCGGCGCCCTGTTTGGAGCAGTATCCGGCGGGTGGTCCATTACCTGGTCAGTCACTTTTGGATTACCCACATTCCTTGTAACGGTATACGTTCTATTAATTATCGGTTTGTACAAACGACGCAACGCAGCAGCAAAAAGCCAATGAGCAATTACCCAAGCCTCACGTCCATCAGAGAAACCGCAGAACGAATAGCACCGCATGTTATTCGCACACCTACTCTGCCCTACTACGGACAGATGGCCTCTCAATACTTCGGTAACATTCAAGTGTTTCTAAAAATGGAATTGTTTCAACGCACAGGCAGCTTCAAAGCACGCGGTGCTATCAACACATTAATGCACATGGATGACCAACAACGCGGTAAAGGAGTAACAGCCTTTTCTGCGGGTAACCACGCCATAGCCACAGCTTATGCGGCTAAAGCACTCAATACATCAGCCAAAGTCGTGATGCCAAAAACCGCAAACCCGTACCGGGTCGAATGCTGCAAGGCTCTTGGGGCTGAAGTCGTTTTAGGCAACAACATTTCAGAACTCATGGATATTGTATCTACCCTGCAACAGCAGGAAGGGCGCACGATGATCCATCCCTTCGAAGGCGCCCACACCTTCACCGGCACGGCGACCGTTGGCCTTGAACTTTGCATGGATGTTACTGAACTTGATGCCGTCATCGTTCCGGTTGGCGGCGGAGGGCTGATCGCAGGAATCGCGGCGGCCGTTAAACAGTTAACCCCTGCATGCCAGGTCTTTGGTGTTGAGCCCCATGGCGCTCAAGGAATGAGCCAAAGTCTTGCTGCTGGCGCCCCCATACCAAAAGTAGCAGTATCAACAATCGCAGATAGCTTGGGCGCTCCAATGCATCTACCGCTTTCCTTCGCTATTGTTAATGAGCTTGTAGATGAAATAGTCACTGTCGACGATTCAGCCTTGAGCAGTTTTATGAACACCACGTTTACTGATCTAAACCTGGTGGTTGAACCCGCCTGCGCTGCAGCAATGACAGCCTTGTCAGGTCCGCTAAAAGAAAAATTACAGGGGAAGCGTGTGGCCGTAATTTTATGCGGCAGCAATATTGACCAACTAACCTTCAATCGCATGACCCCGCCAGCGCCAGGATAATTACGTTGGGTTTCGGCTGTTATAAGCGACGAGGCTCAACCGGATGATTTTCGAAAGTCACTCACCACAAAAAGTCGCTGACCACAATTTGCTAAAGCTAAAGAAAACCCTTAGCACACAGTTTTAATACCTACTCCAATCCATTCATTCCAAATCCGACTTCTTTAGCCAGAATTAATAACTCAGAAACAGATTTGGTTCGAGTTTTCTCCAGCATTCTCGACCGATGATGCTCAACAGTCCGATGACTTATACCCAGAGTGCGGGCCATCTCTTTACTGGAGGGTAGCGGCTCAGTTGATAACAATAATCGAAACACATCGCACTCACGACCAGTCAGCCTTAAAAATTGAGAGCGCGAGTCACTGTCTCGTTGTTGTCGACTACGATTTTCACTGTCTTTAAATAATGCTTCATCGATACGCTGCAAGAGAATTTCCGGCAAAAAAGGCTTTTCAAGAAAGTCGATTGCCCCCGCTCTCAAAGCCTGCACCGATTGCTGCACCCCACCATGCCCAGTGATAAAAATAATTGGAATTTCCAGTTTTCTATCGATCAATTCCATTTGTAAGTCCAATCCAGTCATACCGGGCATGCTCAGATCCAGAACAAGACAGCCTGGAGTGTTCGCGTAGGACTCAAGAAATTCCTCAGCCGATGGATACGAAAGCACATCCAAACCATGCCTTATCAAAGCCCGCGGTAGCACCTTAAGAATAGCTGGATCATCATCAACCAAAAAAACTACTGGCTTTGTTATAACCATCTTTACCCCTGAAACCTCGTAAAGTAGAGGGCACAATAACAATCGAGATATGCGCCACTTTTTTACATTTGGACCTACACCGTGGCCAACAGCCAAGAAGCGCTAAGAATTTGCACGCTATTGACCAGCACCAAGCTTCAGATGCACCTGTGAATCTGGGTGTAAAGCCCCTTGTGCCGATTTAACGCTTACAACCCGCGACCATAGTATACATTCAATTCATACCTTTGCGTCTTCTATCATTCTTTTACGCCGTATGCCCTTTTGGCTCTACTCAGGCACTACAGTTTACCCTCTACTTTACTTTTGCTGAATTCAAGCGGCAGCGTAAACAACATTTTGCAACCACACGCTCTGTGTTTTTCCACCCAAAGTTTGCCACCATGCGCTTCAATGATTGAACGGCTAATTGACAACCCGACACCCAAACCGCCTTCTTTACTTGTTACAAATGCTCGAAATGGCTCAAATTCAGGTTCAAATCCAGGGCCTGTATCTGTAACCGTCACTAACACTCGATCATCGTCAAGCACTGTTCTTACACAAACTGAATGCCGCACACTTTCCCCTTCGACCTTACAGGCACTGCGGATAGCATCAACACT
>JALZUX010000519.1 GCA_023301405.1 Granulosicoccaceae bacterium
ATGACCTGGAGGACGCAGGAGAGGTCGATTTTGTTACCGCCTTTGCTATGAGGCTGCCGACTGAGGTGATCTCTTTTATGTTGGGTGTGCCACGTGAGCATCGGCACAAATTAAGGCGTTTTTCATTAGCAATTCTCGGCGCGCTTGATCCTGTTGTATCCGAAGACAGGCTCAATTCGGGCAATACAGCAGTCGCTGAATTTGGCGAGTTACTTGACGATCTAATAAACCATCGTCGCAATAATCCTGAAGGTGCCGGGCAGGGTGAAGTTTTAGAGTCACTGATCTTCGGAGAATTTGAAGGGCGTCGCCTAACGCAGGAGGAATTAATTCAGAATTGTATTTTTCTATTGAATGCCGGACACGAGACCACCACCAGTCTGATGGCAAATGGTGTAGGTATGTTGCTTGAAGCCCCTGATCAATTTCAGTTATTGCGCGATAACCCTGAAATGGTTGATCAGGCTGTCGAGGAAATTCTACGATTTGAAAGCCCGCTGCAAATTGGTAACAGGCTGACGTCGGTTGAGTCACGTATTGGCGGTAAAGTTATTCCGGCCGGTACTTACATTCATACGTCTATCGCAGGGGCCAATCGCGACGACAGTATTTTTGAACACCCTGATTCAATTGACTTTACACGTAAGCCAAATAAGCACATCGCCTTTATCACAGGGATTCACGTTTGTCTGGGGGCAACATTGGCGCGGTACGAAGGCAAAATTGCATTCACAAGGCTGATCGAGAGATTTCCAAATATGGTGGCGGCAGGACAACCGGAACGAATGCCATTGGCACGCTTTCGTGGTTACAGCAATTTACCGGTGCGGTGTTGAGTTTGGTAATAACAGTGTTACAACTCATCAGCTTTTAGGTAGGCAAAACGATGTCACTGATTGATAAACTTGTCGAACAAAAATTGTTGGCTGCCATAGCACGTGGTGATTTTGATAATCTACAGGGACAAGGCAAGCCGCTTGTTCTAAGTGATGATTCTGCAGTGCCTGAAGAGTTGCGTGCCGGCTATCGGATACTTAAAAATGCCGGCTTCATTCCGGCTGAACTGGCACACCGGAAGGAAATAAAGCGGCTTGAAGCTTTATTGCAGTACGTGAAAACAGACAGTGAGAAAAAAGCTCTGTTGTTAAAAGTGAGCCTGATAAAAAGTCAGTTATAGAGCGTTAAAAACTATGCTTTCTGATTGAGTCTTCGTAAGTGTCTTTCGACGAAATCAAGTCGGTCTTGCCCCCAGTAAATCTGGTCTTCCACACAATAGCTTGGGGCACCAAAAATGCTGCGTTCTATAGCAGCATCTGTTTGGCTCTTTCGTAGGGCTGCCCACTTTGGATTTTCGGCTTCTTCAATGATGGCTTTGCCGTCTAGGCCTGCAGAGTGCGCAATTTTAAGTAATGTTTGCTTGTCGGTTATATCCTGTTCTTCGCACCATACGCCGTGCATGGTGCAACCGGCGAATTCAAGGGCTGCCTTGGTAGATACGGTTTCCCTTACAACGATAAACATATTGGCGGCGGTGGTTTCATCATTGGGCCAGTACTTCGGGCGAATATTCAAAGGGAGTTTAAGGTGGTTACTCCAGCGCGCAAGTTCCTGTAAACGATATTTTTGACGCTCTGGCGCGCGTTTGTGTACTGGAACGCCACCGGTTTTCCCAAAAATTGTGCTGCGAAAAGAGACTTCATACGGAGTGATTGTGGACTTTGTTTCAGTGGCGATCTTAACGACATTATTGTGCCCAAGATAGCTCCACGGGGAGGTGAGTCCAAAGTAGTAGTCAATTTTTGCAGTCATTATTAGCGGGCCCTTGTAGCGATGTGCTTTATTTTAATACAAATGAGTAGGTTCTTGCCAACTGGAAGTGATGCCCATGCATTCGTTGCCTGTAGCAATTATTTTTCAATCTTATTTCAACCCTTGATCAGCGGTTTCTTTTTATATTGTTCAACAACCTTCACCGGATAATCACCCATGTTGGCTTGTGTTTTAGTTAGTTGACCTAAACCACCCGTGCCTTGCTCCAGTAGTAATTCCTGTGTGCTCATGATTGCTTTTACTTTGGCGATGTAAGCGGTATTCTGCGAATTAGGTGTGTTGGGATCATAGAGATCGGCGACTACAATCATTGCTGAGCGATCATCGGCAATAAGCTTGAACCATCCATCGTAAATCCATTCAGTTAAAAAACTAAGCTCCAGATAAATAAAAAACCCTGCAACAATCAGCTTTGGTGTGCTAGCAAGAATGCTAGTGCCAAAGATTAAGGTAGCAGTAACTACAAGTGCAGCGCCAAAACTGGCAGCCGGTTAGTAGCACCAAGACGGTGATTTAGTGTGGATAGGCTCAGCATGTGATGGCTGGCGGAACATCCGGTTACGCCACTGGCCATGTTGGAAAGCCCCACCGTTTTAAGTTCCCGGTTGAGATCGATATCGGTTTTTGTAGTGATCTCGAGTTCGCTGCAATCTAACAGTAGTGATGTTGTGCTGATTAGATATATAGTTAGCATTCTTACTGAGTTACCAACAACCTGATTCCAGTCTGCGTTTTTTATGACTTCAACAGTAACAAGACGCCATAGGTCACCTTCCGGTAATGGGCTTAGAAGCCAGCCGCTATCCATAGCGGTTTGTACGCCGTTGATAAGACCGCCGTTAACAACCGCTACCACGGAATAAAATAATACCAACGCCACTAAGACAATCATAGGCATGGCGAGTGGATGAGTAGACAGTCGGGTGGCCAGTAGCATGACCACTGCCAGTAACA
>JALZUX010000520.1 GCA_023301405.1 Granulosicoccaceae bacterium
AAAAAAACCTCTGTGCGGAACACGTCCGCAATTTTTGGATCGGCGTCGGTGGATACCAACTCAGCGTCTGTAAGTTTGCTACACTCTTATCTATAACAGGTGGGTTTGTTTTAATCGCCGCTTTCAGTAGGTCTTCGCCGCCCTATCGATTCTTTCGCTGCCCAGATCCTTTCGCTATTCATCACGCCGAGTGCTGCCAAAAAAATGAGTAAGTGACAAATGCTATCGGTTGCAAGTTTGGTGTTGCCCCTCTTTACCCTGATCGGATTCGGCTATGTCGCCGGTCGATACAAAAAAATACCCATAGAAGGGCTGGCCTGGCTTAACTACTTTATTATTTATTTTTCGCTGCCAGCGCTGTTTTTTCGCCTGTTGGCTGCAACGCCAATGAATCAGTTAAGTAATAGTGGCTTTCTAGTAAGAACAAGTCTTGTGACGTTGGCAGTCTTTTTATTATGCTTTTGTATTGCGCGATTTTACAAACGTGTTGATAGTCAAGTCGCCACTATCCAGGGGTTTTCAGGAGCTTACGGGAACATAGGGTATCTCGGGCCGCCACTGGTTATAGCCGCGTTCGGGCCGGAAGCAGGGGTGCCGCTGGCGCTGATATTCTGTATTGATAATTCCATGCATTTTACGCTTGCACCGTTGCTAATGGCGCTTGGAGGGAAATCGAAACAGACGTGGTTGTTGATGGTCTGTGGTATTTTTTATCGTATATTTACCCATCCGTTTATCGTTGCAACGATTTTTGGTATTACAGCGGCGTGGTTTCAATTTGAAGTGCCAAAGCCGATTGACAGTGTGTTGGTGTTACTCGCCAGTGCCGCGGCACCTTGTGCACTATTTGCGATGGGGGTAACCGCCGCTCTAAGACCGCTGAAAAGGGTGCCTATTGAGCTGTTCTATTTGGTGCCAGTCAAATTACTGATTCATCCGTTGCTGATGTATTTGGTGCTCAAACCGATGGCTTCACTTGATGAGGTGTGGTTGTACACCGCGGTGTTGCTTGCGGCGTTGCCGGCTGCCACCAATGTTTTTGTAATCGCTCAGCAGTACGGGGTCTGGGAAGAGCGTGCGTCCAGCGCGGTTGTCGTATCGACTTTCCTATCGATTTTCACGTTGACAGCTTATTTGTATTTGGCTCGTGGCGGTGTGTTGTAATACAAAACTGGCTAATGACACCAATGATTGGCTCGTATTCATCCGGGGTGGCAGGGCAAGCCGCTGGTCTTCCAGTGAATTGTTTTAAAAAAATGCACTTGGTAGTTGACTGATCAGAGTGCTAATCAATGATGCGGGTAGGAGTTTACGCGAACATACACGGGCTTTTGGGTGCCAATAATATTGCCCATCAACGCGATCGGTGTGTTCTGAATAGGTATCAGTCGTTGTTGTCTTTTGCTGGCTGAACTACCCATGGGCTGTGCTCCAGATCGGTAATGTCGGTTTTGATCTTCGCCCGTATTGTTGTTCCTTCCGTCAGCATGTTGTCAGGAAGAGTCACACTAAAGCCACAGAAACCCTTTCTAGCGCGGTTGTTTTTTATAAGGTGAGGTCTTGATTCATTTGCACAGACTACTGTGTGCAGTTTGTCGTTAATGTATATTTCTACTTCTGCAGGGTCATCCTTTGACCACCAGGCAGCCCAGCCTTTAATGGTGTTGCTGGTGACAAGCCCAATCTGTCCGTGGGTTCTATTCAAGCGCGATGCTTTCAGATATTTACCGGATTCAGGGTTTATTGACTTGATAGCGGCGTTAAGCGTTTCTGTGTCAGGATTAAGTCCTGAGAACGCGGCTATGCGCTGAATAATTTGTTGCGGGTAGCGAGTGACTTTTTCGCTAGAGCACATCAGGCAAGGTGAAGAAGTATTCTGTATGAATGATACTGCTTTGGCGTATTGATCGAGTGCATCACTCATTAATGGCAGGACATCACTTCCCATTGAAATTCCGCTGCGATTTGCAATGGCAAAGATATCGCGAAAGACAAAAATAAATCGCGGGTTGCGCAGGTGTTTTTCTGCAAGCTCCAGATACGTGATGGCTTTCGGCCGTTTCCACGCCCACTGATCAAAGCTATTGCAGATGTCTATCGCTTTTTTTAGTTCGAGTTCAGTTTTTTCTTCGAAAGCTGCAGCGAGATGGATGTCTTCATACACGGGGTCCTTGGCTTTGTGCATGTGAACACCAAGGTGGTAGAGTGCGCCGGCCATCATTGAAGTGCCGCCACGCGCGACTCCTATCACAACCAAGGTATTCTGTGTGGGGCACGGTTCAGAATCGTTTATTGATTTCACGCCGTAGTTGATCAGGTTTTCAAGGCTCATGGTACGAGTGTTGGGTCCACGTTAAATTGCATTGCATTATATGATGAGCTGCGTTGGGTTCGCGAGGCTGAGTTCATGCGTTATTGGTGGTTGGTTTTTCAAGGTGAAATTGAAGTAACTGGTCTGGCAGCACACTAGTCATCAGGGCCTGTCGGGGCAGATAAGCCAAATTTCCCAAACTATGCAAAGCGCTCCTGTTGCGCCCGTGAGTGGTTTCCGTCTTACTCAAATAGCAGTTTATGTTGTGGGTGAACTCTGCAAAACCGGCTGAATAGATACACATATTTCAGGCCTAAACTATGATTCCACTATTTTTACTTCGTTGGTCGCGAACTTCTACCTCCTGTCATTGATTAATCAGGCGCGACAAGCCCCCCTGAATTGATACCTTCGTTCATTATTTACGCGGCGGTAAATGTTGGCGTTTTCGGGTTGACACCTACACCTGTAAGATAGGAGTTTTCAATATTTCTCTAATTCCGGGTTCTGGCGCGGCTATACCTAAAGGGTTGGTAGGTGGGAATCTGCGATCGGTCGCGTGTTGGCTTAATAGTTGCCCCTCAAAACCTTCTGCTGTTGCTGACTGGTTCAATTGCAGTGAGTAGCAATAAAAGCTTGTCACAGCTTTGCCATTTTCTGACGATACAGCAGCGTAGTGTCAGTTAGAAAGGCATGGCACGGTTTTTTCGTAAATCGACATGCAGTTCACAATTTTTCAGCTCCGTCCTTATGCCCTTGCGCTGTTTATGGTTTGGTGCAGTTTTTCAGGCAACTTACCGCGTGTTAGTCAACTTAACGGCAATAGAATAAATGAGTTTTCAAAGCTTTATGAGTCCGGGTAGAGCTATTATAGTTGCAGCCGCAGTAGTTGTTTCAGCTTGTGGCGGCTCAACGACAAGCAATAGCCAATCAGCAGCTTTATTTTCCGAAGTAACCACTAATTGCGTTGACGGTGGTAATGATTTCGATGGAGATGGCTGGGGATGGGAGAACGAACAACCTTGTAAAGTCGTGGTTGAGGAATCGGGAGATTTTGGTCATTTGCCGGTTGGCATTGTGTACTACCTTTGGCACTGCGTTACAAAAACTACGCCCTATATAAACCGATACTCACAAGATGGCCTGGCAGACGATGAAGAGTTCAATATCTTCAATGTATTGACTGGCAAGCAACGTGATTGGGGTGATGAGTTCCTTTTTCATTGGTGGGATGAGCCCGATCTGGGCTATTACTGCTTGGGTGACAGCCCTGATGTCATTCGACAACATTTAATCATGCTGCGCGATGCGGGTGTTGATTTTCTTGCCGTAGATTTCACCAATCACCCCAATATTGCATCTCTGTCTGCAGAAGAATTCGTTGTTAAGTCTTTTACACCGTTGCTTGAAGTAGCTCAATCCATTGAAGGTGCCCCCAAGATCGTGCCCTGGGTTCCGCTGGCATCAGAAAATACTGATACGATAAGAGAATTAGAGCGTACCTGTGAATCAGATAGAACTCAGGAGAGATGTGGTCAGTTAGTCGAAGCTCACACCATGAGTATGTATGAATACGTCACCAACGTGTTGACACAAGAATATCCCGAGCTCATCTTCAACTACAAAGGAAAACCGCTGTTACTGGAAACAGCCAACTACGATATTTATCCTAGGGAACTAGCCGATATTAACCGTTCGGAGCTTGCCAAGAGCTGGACGGTCCGCCCGACCTGGGGCCTGAGTAAGCAAGCTGATTTGTGGCAATTTCTCTCTGTTTGCAGTGACGCGGTCGAATTCTTTAATTCCAGTGGTTGGTCAGCCAACGGCTGTAATCAAGCAGTTAATGCCGGTGAGCAAATATCGGTGGCTCCAGCTTATCAATACACTTATATCTCTGAGCCATTCGCGCAAAATGCGGCGAACCCGGATATTCTTATGGGTGGTATGCCTAAGTTCCAGGGTCGCACATTAGCGCAGCAATTCAGAACGGCTTTCGATAACCGAAACTCTACCCCCGTGGTGCTGGTTACCGGTTGGAACGAATGGATTGCCAGTCGCTTTATACTTGACGGACGAAACGCCTTCGTTGATTTGTTTGATTTCAGAAGAAACCGTGACATTGAACCCGGCGGTCTGTC